>DAIMGD010000304.1:0-2614 GCA_036724165.1 Rhodanobacter sp. | reverse complement strand
CCCGCCACTGGATGATCACCGACGCCAACGGCAAGGTGGAGGAAGTGCGCGGTGACGGCGTGGTCGGCGAGCAGCCGTGGATGCGACCCGGCGACGATTACGAATACACCTCCGGCGCGGTGCTGGAAACCCCGGTGGGTACCATGGGTGGCAGCTACCAGATGCTGGCCGATGACGGCACCCAATTCGATGCGCCGATTCCGACCTTTACCCTGTCCATCCCGCGCACGCTGCACTGATGGGCCTGCGCTGACATGGCCACGTACGCGATCGGCGACGTGCAGGGCTGCTATCCCGAACTGCAACGCCTGCTCGACAAGCTGCGCTTCGACCCGGCGCAGGATCAGCTGTGGTTTTGCGGCGACCTGGTCAACCGCGGCGGACAATCGCTGGACACGCTGCGGCTGATCCACAGTCTGCGTGAGCAAAGCGTGGTCACGCTGGGCAACCACGACCTGAGCCTGCTGGCGATCGCCCAGCGGCGCCCGGATGCGCAGGCGCGGGTGAATCCCGAACTGCGCGAAGTGTTGTTCGCCCAGGACGCGCCGGTATTGTTCGAATGGCTGCGCTCGCAGAAGCTGTTGCATCACGACGAACAGCTCAACTGGACGATGGTGCATGCCGGCCTGGCGCCGATGTGGACACTGCGGCAGGCCCAGCGCGCGGCGCAGGATGTCGAGCGCGAGTTGTCCAGTCCGCGTCATCCGCGGCTGCTGCGCAACCTGTTCGGCAATCGCCCCGCGGTGTGGTCAAGCCGGCTGCAGGGGCTGGACCGTCAGCGCGCGACGATCAACACGATGACCCGGATGCGCTATTGCGATGTCAGTGGTCGCATCGACTTCGACGCCAAGGACATTCCCGGCACGCAGAAACCAGGTCTGTACCCGTGGTTTGAAGTCCCCGGCATGCGCCGTCGCGAGACGCGGATCGTCTGCGGCCACTGGTCGGCATTGGGCCGCTTCGCCGGACTCGGCATCCATGCGATCGACACTGGCTGCGTGTGGGGTGGACAACTCACGGCGCTGCGACTGGATGGCGAGGAACCGCAGTACATCACTGTCAACGCCGAAGCACATCGCGTGCGGCCGCCGGGTGGCGAGGACTGAGTCGTTTCTTCCCCATGAAAAACCCCGCCAAGGCGGGGTTTTTCATGGCTGCGGGATGCTTCAGGCCAATTGGCCATGACAGTGCTTGTACTTCTTGCCCGAGCCGCATGGGCACGGATCATTGCGGCCGACCTTGGGGCCATCGTGCTGGGTTGATCTTGCCGCCATGCCCATGCCCGCCGGCAGTTCCGAGGCCGCGGCAAAGGCATCGACCGGCGCACCGCCGCCGGTCGCCAGCATCTGCTTTTGCAGCCGTTCCGCCGCACGCTGCTGCTCGGCCTCCATCTCGGCGACTTCCTCTTCGCTGCGCACGCGGATCCGCGCAAGCATCTGCACCACTTCGGCCTTGATGCGGTCGAGCATCTCGGAGAACAGCTTGAACGACTCGCGCTTGAAAGCCTGCTTCGGATCCTGCTGCGCATAGCCGACCAGATAAATGCCCTGGCGCAGGTAATCCATGTTGGACAGGTGGTCCTTCCAGGCATTGTCGACCACCGTCAGCATGATGTGCTTTTCGAGCTGGCGCATGGTTTCGGCGCCGATCTGCGCTTCCTTCGCCTCGAACAATCCGCCCACCGCGGCGCGCACATGCTCGTGGATCGCGGCGGCATCGATTTCCTGCTGCTGCTCGACCCAGTGCTTGAGCTCGAGCGAAAGGCCGAACTCGCTTTCCAGCTCGCGATCGAGGCCGGCAAGATCCCACTGTTCATCGATGCTCTCGGCCGGCACGTGCGCACGCACCATCGACTGCACCACGTCCTCGCGGATGTCGGCCACGGTGGCCGAAACGTCCTCGCCTTCAAGCAGTTCATCGCGCTGGCGATAGATCACCTTGCGCTGGTCGTTGGCGACGTCGTCGAATTCCAGCAGATGCTTGCGGATGTCGAAGTTGTGCTGCTCTACCTTGCGCTGGGCCTTCTCGATCTGCCGGCTGATCATGCGATCTTCCAGCGCATCGTCGTCCTTCATGCCGAAGCGCTTCATCCAGCGGACCAGACCTTCGCCACCGAAGATGCGCAGCAGGTTGTCTTCCAGCGACAGGTAGAAGCGCGAGGAACCCGGATCGCCCTGGCGACCGGACCGGCCGCGCAGCTGGTTGTCGATACGCCGCGACTCGTGCCGCTCGGTGCCGATGATGTGCAGGCCGCCAGCCGCCAGCACCTGCTCGTGCAGCTTCTTCCATTCGTTCTTGACGCGCTGCCGATCCATCTCGCTGGCGTCTTCGGGAAGCTTGGCCAGGGCGGCATCCAGGCTGCCGCCGAGCACGATGTCGGTACCGCGTCCGGCCATGTTGGTGGCGATGGTGACCTGACCCGGTGCGCCGGCCTGCGCCACGATATGCGCTTCGCGCTCATGCTGCTTGGCGTTGAGCACTTCGTGCGCGACGTTCGCCTTGGTCAACAAGCCCGAGAGCAATTCGGAGACCTCGATCGAGGTGCCGTCGGAGATACCGACGTGGATCTGCGCCTGCTCCGGCGCGGGCGGCGAGCCGCGCAGCACCCACACGG
>DAIMGD010000303.1:0-2649 GCA_036724165.1 Rhodanobacter sp. | reverse complement strand
CACATGCACTGCGCGCCCGAGCTGGTCGCGCAGGCGCTGGACAAGCTGCTCGACAACGCGCTGTCGTTCACGCCGGAGCATGGCTGGCTGCGCCTGGGTCTGCGCGCCATCGAAGCTGGCGCCGAGATCGAGCTGGCCAACCAGGGTCCGCTGTTGCCCGAAGCGATGCAGGGCCGCCTGTTCGACTCGCTGGTCAGCCTGCGCGACAAGGCCACCCCCGGCGATGCGCCGCACCTGGGCCTGGGCCTGTACGTGGTGCGGCTGGTCGCCGAACGCCATGGCGGCGTGGCCAGCGCACGCAACCTGGACGACGGCAGCGGCGTGGCATTCTCGCTAAGCCTGCGCGGCATGCCGCGCCAGCGGTTGAGTGGCTGAAGTCTGCTGGCAAAAGCTGATGAATCGGGCATCGCAGGGCGGGTTCAGGTGCCCAATTCATTTTCTACTGTCGGCACGAGGTTGGCAGATATTTTTCCGGTACGGTGGTGTCCGTGCCACCACAGCGCCAGCCAAAATTGCCGTTGCTGTCACGGAATGGCGTAAGCACCAGCAGATCATTCCGGATCTGGATATTTGCACTGGTTGTGTCGAACGCCACGGTGATCTTGCCGCCGGATACGTCCACGCTTGAGACGTATTTGCCCACAATCGACGTGCTCTGTGCCAAGCCTGCGGAGGGATTGTCAGGGGGGAAGGATTGCTTGTTCGAGTAGTACTCGGCGATGGCTGTTTTTGCGCCGGCGCCCAGAACAAGACCTTCGGAGACCTGTGTGCGGATGATGTAATCCTGATACGCAGGGATGCTGATCGCTGCAAGGATCGCGATCACGAAAGGCATGACGCAGAAAAGCGCCCAGAAGACCCCCTTGGATGCCTCAGGCGAGGTGCGGCCGGTGCGCTTCCAGCGAGCGAGCCAGCTCAACTGACCCTGCAGGTAATACATGGTGAAGAAGAACAGGGTGACGCCACCGATTTCAAGCGGCAGTTCCCGGCTTGCGAGTTGGTCTCGCATTGAGCCGGCCATCGAAAAATAGGCCACCAGGTAAAGCACCCAGCCGGCCAGCAGCAACAGGCCACCCAAGCCGACCATGCCCCCACCGCCGCTAGCCATGGCTGCGACGCCCGCGAAATAAACGCCATACCCGACGAGCCGACAACCCATGGCGAGGCCGACCATCAGCGTGGCGTTGCTCTGGCGATCAATCTTGCGCACCCAGCTGGCCTGGATGAATGGCCAGATGATGGCGAAGATGCCGAACGTGAGCAGCGTGAACAGCAGTACCAGACCCCAGTGCAGCGACGGCGGTGCCGGGAAGGCGGCGCGCGTGGCGGCGTCGGATTCAGGTGAACCATGACTCCGGCCGCCACCGGCCAGGGGTGATCCGGCCAGGAACGGCGGCACTCCACCGGCAGACAGCGGCGGCGGCGGTGGTGACGATCCGCCCGCAGCGGTGGCAAACAGGCTGCTGAGCGGAACCCAGTTTTCCATTCCTTCGCGCCACGCCAGCGCATCCGTCGCCAGCTTGCCCTCGGCCATCCACTGGCGGACGTCCGCCTCACTGTAGGGGCCGTATTTCTGGCCGTTCTGGCCAATCCATATCCTGTTGTCCGCTGTCACGATGAGATCCCCTTTCCTGTGATGAAACTGCCCGCGCGCCGCCGGGATGCCGGCCGGATCGCGGCATGCATGCGACGTGTGCGCAACCGTGGAGGCCACGGCAGATATCGAAGATCACGCATGCCGGCCCGCATCGCGAATGGCGTGTCGGTGCGTTCGCCATCGACGGCCGGCAGATGGCCCGCGGCCATCGACGCCTTCGTTCACCGCATCACGCCGATATCCCCTGTTTCCCCCAGCGCGAGAGTAGACCGCCGTCTGTGCCGTATCAAGAAAGCCGGATGATGCGTGATCGCCGGGGCATGGACTGCTATCTTGATGGGCCTTCCCAGTGTGGATCCGCGACGTGATCTCCCGAAACGAATTCGACGCGCTGGTTGCCCAGGGGCATACGCGCATTCCGCTGGTGCGCGAGGTGTTCTCCGACCTCGATACGCCGTTGTCGGTGTACCTGAAGCTGGCCGATGGCCCGTACACCTTTCTGTTCGAATCGGTCGAGGGCGGCGCCACCTGGGGCCGCTATTCGATCATCGGCCTGCCGGCGAAGCGCGTATACCGCCTGCGCGGGCACGAATTGGAAGTGGAGGATTCGGGTGAAGTTACCGAGCGCCGGCATCTGGACGATCCGCTGGCGGAAATCGAAAAGCTGCGCCTGCAGTACGACGTGCCGCGACTGCCGCAGCTGCCCGCGTTCAGCGGTGGCCTGGTCGGCTACTTCGGTTTCGAGACGATCGGCTACATCGAGCCGCGGCTGGCGCAGTGGGATCGGGCGGACGAGCTGGGCACGCCTGATGTGTTGCTGATGCTGGCCGAGGAAGTGGCGGTATTCGACAACCTCAAGGGCCGGTTGTATCTGATCGTGCACGCCGACCCGGCGCAGCCGCAGGCGTACGCCGAGGCGCAGCGGCGGCTCGATGCGCTGGTCTACCGGCTGCGCCAGGGCGGCGCGTCGTATCCGCAGCTCACCCAGTCGATCGCCCTGGACGAGAGTGATTTCAAATCCTCGTTCACCAAGGAAGAGTTCGAGGCGATGG
>DAIMGD010000302.1:0-2705 GCA_036724165.1 Rhodanobacter sp. | reverse complement strand
TGTGCGCTGCCGCAGTGGTCGCGGAATTTGCGGATACGCGAACCTGCATATGCCCGGGCTTGCCCGAAGCACCGGATGACGCCAAGCTGTTCCCCTTTGCCAGTGCATGGGGTGCGTCGTGGAATGGGTTGACCTGCGCAGCGATACCGTGACCCGCCCCACCGCGGCGATGCGCGTGGCGATGTCGGCCGCCGACGTCGGCGACGATGTCTACGGGGAAGACCCCACCGTCAATGCGCTGCAGCAGCGGCTGGCCGACGATCTCGGTTTCGATGCCGGCCTGTTCGTGCCCAGCGGCACCCAGTCCAACCTGCTGGCGTTGCTGGCGCACTGCGAACGCGGCGACGAATACCTGGTCGGCATGGACGCGCACACCTACAAGTTCGAAGGCGGTGGTGCGGCGGTACTCGGTTCGATCCAGCCGCAACCGATCGTGCAGGCGGCGGATGGCAGCTTGCCGCTGGCAAGCATCGAGGCGGCGATCAAGCCGGTCGATCCGCATTTCGCCCGCACCCGCCTGCTGGCACTGGAAAATACCTGGCATGGCCGCACGCTGCCGCTGGAATATCTGGTCGCCGCGCACGATGTAGCGCGAGCGCATGGACTGGGTCTGCATCTGGACGGCGCACGCCTGTACAACGCCGCGGTGGCCTGCGGCGAGCCGGCACGCGCGATCGCGCGGCATTTCGATACGGTGTCGATATGCCTGTCGAAGGGACTGGGCGCACCGGTCGGCTCGGTGCTGGTCGGCTCGCACGCGCTGATCGACAAGGCGCGACGCTGGCGCAAGGTCACCGGTGGCGGCTGGCGTCAGGCCGGGATCCTGGCGGCGGCAGGGCTGCATGCGCTGGACCATCACGTGGCACGGCTGGCCGATGACCATCAGCGCGCGGAATATCTGGCCGGCCGCCTGCGCGAGATCGCCGGCGTCGACCTGCTCGGGCAATACACCAACATGGTGTTCATCGATGTGCCGGCCGCGCGCCTGCGCGAACTGGACGTCCATCTGCGCGAGGCGGGCATCCGCATCAGCATCGGCTACCTGCCCACCTTGCGACTGGTGACGCATCTGGATATCGGCGACGACGGCATCCAGCGCACGGTCGAGGCATTCGCCAGGTTCTTTGCACGGGACTGATGGCGCGCGTCTGGCGGCAGCGTCCCCGACTTCGTTTTTCCATGGAAAGTGTGCGGCGCATGCCCGACTACCAGACCGTCCTTGATGAAATCCGCGACGAGGCGCGCCCGTTGCTGGCGCAGGGCCAGGTCGCGAACTACATCCCGCGCCTTGCCTGCGTCCCGCGCGAGAAGTTCGGCATGGCGGTGGTGACGCTGGATGGCCAGCTGTACCGCACAGGCGATGCCGCCGAGGCATTTTCGGTGCAGAGCATTTCGAAGGTCTACACGCTGACCCTGGCGCTGCAATCGATTGGTGACCGGCTGTGGCAGCGCGTGGGACGCGAGCCGTCCGGCAATGCTTTCAACTCGCTGGTCCAGCTGGAGCTGGAAAACGGCCTGCCGCGCAATCCCTTCATCAATGCCGGTGCGCTGGTCGTTGCCGATGTCGTGCTCGCCACCAGGGCGGATCCGTACGCGGAACTGCTGGCCACGATACGGCGCTGCACCGACAACCCCAGCTTGCGCGACGTTCCGGAGGTCGCCTCGTCGGAGAAGGCGAATGGCTTTCGCAATGCGGCACTCGCCAATTTCATCCGCAGCTTCGGCAACCTCGATCATGCGATCGATGACGTCCTCGACTTCTATTTCTACCAGTGCTCGCTGGCGATGAGTTGCGTGGACCTGGCGCGCGGATTCCTGTTCCTGGCCAATCGCGGCCGTTGTCCGTGGAGCGGCGACAGCCTGCTCTCGGCCGATCAGGCCAAGCGCATCAATGCGTTGATGCTGACCTGCGGCACCTACGACGCCGCCGGTGATTTTGCCTATCACGTCGGCATGCCGGCGAAGAGCGGCGTCGGCGGCGGCATCGTCGGGGTGATACCGAATCAGCTCGCGGTGGCGGTATGGTCGCCGGCGCTCAACGCCAAGGGCAATTCGCTGGCCGGCAGCGCGGCCCTGGAAAGGTTTACTGCGAAGACGGGCCTGTCGATCTTCTGAGGCCCGGCAATCGCGCTGTCGGCTAATTCGCCGGCTTGTCGAACTGGCGGATGAAATCGCGCACCTGCGGGTACACCGTCTCGCGCCAGCGGCGACCGCTGAAGATGCCGTAGTGGCCGGCGCCTTCGATCACCTTGCGTGCGCGGCGTTTGGCCGGGATGCTGCTGCACAGGTCGTGGGCCGCTTCGGTCTGGCCCAGGCCGGAGATGTCGTCGAGTTCGCCCTCGACGGTGAGCAGCGCGCTGTGCCTGATCGCGGCCGGATTCACCCGTTCGCCGGCGACGTCCCACAGTCCGCGCGGCAGCAGGAACTGCTGGAATACTTTTTCGATGGTATCGAGATAGAACTCCGCCGGCATGTCGAGCACGGCGTTGTATTCGTCGTAGAACTTGCGGTGCGATTCGGCGTCGTCGAGGTCGCCGCGCAGCAGATCCTGGTAGAAATCCCAGTGCGAGGTCATGTGGCGGCCGGGATTCATCGCGATGAAGCCGGCGTGCTGCAGGAAGCCCGGATAGACCTCGCGACCGCGCCCGGGATAGTTCGACGGCACGGTGTGGATCACGTTGCCCTTGAACCACGACAGCGGCTGG
>DAIMGD010000301.1:0-2707 GCA_036724165.1 Rhodanobacter sp. | reverse complement strand
ACCTGGAACTACGCGGTGGTACACGTGCACGGCCGACTGCGGGTGATCGATGACGCGATCTGGCTGCGTCGCCTGCTGGAAACACTGAC
Source organism: Rhodanobacter sp. (assembly GCA_036724165.1). Classification (GTDB taxonomy): domain Bacteria; phylum Pseudomonadota; class Gammaproteobacteria; order Xanthomonadales; family Rhodanobacteraceae; genus Rhodanobacter. Next base: position 2,618 of record DAIMGD010000301.1, on the reverse strand, counting down.
CGATCACCATGAGGTCGGCCAGCCGCAGCCGTGGAAGATCGCGGATGCGCCGGAAGACCACATCGAAAAATCCCTGCGGGCGATCGTCGGTCTGGAAATCACGATCGAACGCATCGAAGGCAAGTTCAAGTTGAATCAGAACCATCCCGAGGCCAATCGCCTCGGCGTGATCCACGGCCTGCGCCAGCGTGACGGCGATGGCGATATGGAACTGGCCGATCTGATGGCTCAACAAGAGGATTCCAGCTCGTGAGCAGTGGACACCAGCATCACTATCGCGTGGACGTGGAATGGACCGGCAATCTTGGAAGCGGTACGGATGGCTATCGCAATTACAGCCGTGACCATGCGATCCGCATCGCGGGCAAGCCGGTACTCGCCGGTTCGTCCGATCCCACGTTCCGCGGTGACGCCACCAGGCACAACCCGGAAGACATGCTGGTCACCGCGCTGTCCACCTGCCACATGCTGTCGTACCTGCACATGGCCACGGTGGCTGGTGTGGTGGTGACTGCCTACAGCGATGCTGCGGAAGGCACGATGGCAACCGAAGGCAATGGCGGTCGCTTTGTCGAGGTCGTGCTGCATCCCACGGTGACCATCAGTGCCGCCAGTGATCCCATCAAGGCGGAAGCTGCGCACGCAGACGCCCACCATGCCTGTTTCATCGCCAATTCCGTGAACTTCCCGGTGCGCTGCGAACCGCGCATCGTGGTCGCAAGCGTCTAATCAGTTTTATTTCCAGGATCTGCAAGCCATGAGCAAAGACATCGTCCTCGCGTTTTCCGGTGGTCTCGACACCAGCTTCTGCGTGCCTTACCTGCAGGAGCAGGGCTGGGCCGTGCATACCGTGTTTGCCGATACCGGCGGTGTCGATGCGCAGGAGCGCGCGTTCATCGAGCAGCGCGCGGCCGAGCTGGGCGTTACCTCGCACGTCACCGTCGATGGCGGCCCGGCGATCTGGGAAGGCTTCGTGAAACCCTTTGTGCAGGCGGGCGAGGGTTACCAGGGTCAGTACCCGCTGCTGGTTTCCGATCGCTACCTGATCGTCGAGGCCGCGCTGAAGCGCGCCGCCGAATTGGGTACCAAGGCGATCGCGCATGGCTGCACCGGCATGGGCAACGACCAGGTGCGCTTCGACCTCACGGTGAAGGCGCTGGGCGACTACGAGATCGTGGCGCCGATCCGCGAAATCCAGAAGGAGCACACGCAGACGCGCGCCTATGAGCAGGCGTATCTGGAAGAACGCGGCTTCGGCGTGCGCGCCAAGCAGCAGGCTTACACGATCAACGAGAACCTGCTTGGCCTGACCATGTCCGGCGGCGAGATCGACCGCTGGCAGGCGCCGGGCGAGGGCGCGGCAGGCTGGTGCAAGCCGCGCGCCGAATGGCCGTCCAAACCGCTGCGCGTGAAGATCGGCTTCGTCAAGGGCGAGGCGGTGACGCTGGATGGCGAGAAGATCGCCGGCCACCTCATGCTGGCCAGATTGAATGGCCTGTTCGCGCAGTACGGCGTCGGTCGCGGCATCTACACCGGCGACACCACGATCGGCCTGAAGGGTCGCATCATCTTCGAGGCACCGGGCCTGACCGTGCTGCTCGCCGCGCATCGCGCACTGGAAGAGGCGGTGCTGTCCAAGCAGCAGAACCGCTTCAAGCCCGAGGTGGCACGCAAGTGGGTGGAGCTGGTCTACGAGGGCTTCTTCCATGATCCGCTGAAGACCGACCTGGAAGCCTTCCTCGCGTCGAGTCAGGCCACCGTCAACGGTGAGGTGACGCTGGAGACCAGTGGCGGCATCGTCAACGCCATCGCGGTCGAGTCGAAGCACATCCTCAACGCGAAGGGTGCCACCTACGCGCAGTCAGCCGACTGGGGCGTGGAGGAGGCCGAAGGCTTCATCAAGTTGTTCGGCATGAGCAGCACGCTGTGGGCCGAGGTCAACCGCGGATGAGCAGCTTGCTCGATGCCACGCTGGAGCATCTGAAGGTGCTGGTCGGTTTCGACACGCGCAATCCGCCGCGCGCGATCGGCACCGACGGCATCTTCGATTACCTGCGTGCCCAGTTGCCCGGCTTCGACGTCAAGGTGACCGATTACGACGCCGGTGCGGTGACCCTGCATGCGGTGCGTGGCCAGCCGAAATACCTGTTCAATGTGCACATGGACACGGTGCCGGATTCGCCGCACTGGAGTGCGAGCCCGCACGAACTGCGGGTCACCGCGGATCGTGCGATCGGCCTCGGTGCCTGCGACATCAAGGGCGCGGCGGCAGCGTTGCTTGCGGTGGCGAATGCCACCGATGGCCCGCTGGCATTGCTGCTGTCCACTGATGAGGAAGCGAACGATCCCCGTTGCATCGCCGGCTTCCTCAGTACACCGCATGAGTACGAGGCGGTGATCGTGGCTGAGCCGACCAAGGCCGAAGCGGTGCTGGCGCATCGCGGCATCCAGTCGGTGCTGATGCGTTTCGCCGGTCATGCCGGCCACGCTTCGGGCGAACAAAAACCCAGCGATAGTGCCCTGCATCAGACCGTGCGCTGGGGCGATGCCGCGCTGGACTTCGTCGCCGCGCAGTCGCATGAGCGCTTCGGCGGCCTCACCGGGCTGCGCTTCAACAT
>DAIMGD010000300.1:0-2708 GCA_036724165.1 Rhodanobacter sp. | reverse complement strand
GCTGGATTGCCAGCAAAGCACCCGCTGGCTACACTGTCAGACCATATAAGTTATTTATTCCCCGAGGATTTCGCATGGCACGCATTACCGTGGAGGACTGCCTGGAGGTGGTCGACAACCGTTTCGAGCTGGTACTGATGGCGACCAAGCGCGCACGTCAGCTGGAAAAGGGTGCCGAGCCGGCGGTCAATCCCGAGCATGACAAGCCGACCGTGCTGGCCTTGCGCGAAATCGCCGACCGCCGTATCGATCAGGCCACGATCGACCAGATCGACAAGGCCGAGCGCGAGCGCGCCGAGCGCGAGGCGCTTGAGTGGGCTGCAGCCGAGGTTGATGACGATCTTTCCAAAGGCGGCGACGACTGATGGATGACGGCTGCCCTAGAACGCGCGTCCGCCATGCCGGCTTGTCCGGTGGGTGGGCATGCGCGCGTCCGGCAGCCAGCAGGTTTGATTGCTCCGAGGTAGGCGCCTGAGTCGGCGCCCATATCGATGACCGCGGCCACGCAGCCCGTTTGCATCGACCTGTCCGCCTTGCCGCCGTATGTGCTGGCACTGAAAGAGCGAATTGCCTACCTGCCGGAAGCGCAGGTGGAGCGGGTATTGCGCGCGTTCCAGATCGGCGCGCAGGCGCATGAAGGACAGGAGCGCAAGAGCGGCGAGCCGTATATCACCCATCCGGTGGCGGTAGCCGGCATTCTGGCCGAGCTCGGGCTGGATGCCGAAACGATCATCGCGGCGATCCTGCACGACACGCTTGAAGATACCGAACTCAGTCGTGAGGTCCTGGCCACCGAATTCGGCGACGTCGTGGCCGATCTGGTCGATGGCGTGACCAAGCTCGACAAGATGCGCTTCGGCAGCCGCCAGGAAGCCGATGCCGAGAGCTTCCGCAAAATGCTGCTGGCGATGGCGCGCGATCTTCGGGTGATCCTCATCAAGCTGGCCGACCGGCTGCACAACATGCGTACGCTGGGCGCCAAGGATTCCGATTCGCGTCGCCGGATTGCGCGCGAGACGCTGGAGATCTTCGCGCCGATCGCGCAGCGCCTGGGCATGAACAAGTTCAAGGCGGAACTGCAGGATCTGGGCTTCCGTGCGCTGTACCCGGATCGCTATCGGGTGATCAGCGAGCGTATCCGCGCCGCGATCGGCAACCGCCGCGAGGCGATGGGGAAAATCGAGACGGCGCTGACGATGCGGCTCACCGCTGACCGGCTGCAGAGCCACGTGGTGGGAAGGATCAAGTCGCCATGGAGCATCTATTCCAAGATGCGTGGCGAGCACAAGAGTTTTGCCCAGCTGATGGACGTCTACGGCTTTCGCGTGGTCGTCGACAGTGCGATGAGTTGCTACATGGCGCTCGGTGCGGTGCATGCGCTGTACAAGCCGGTGGAACGTCGATTCAAGGATTTCATCGCGATCCCCAAGGCGAACGGTTACCAGTCATTGCATACCGTGCTGCTGGGGCCGTTCGGTGCGCCGATCGAGGTGCAGATCCGCACCGCCGAGATGGATTCGGTCGCCGAGCGCGGCGTCGCCGCGCACTGGGCCTACAAGACCGACAGCGGCCCGGCCAACAGCGCGCAGGCGCGCGCGCGCGAATGGCTGTCCTCGCTGGCCGACAGTTCGGCGAATACGATTTCGTCGGCGGAGTTCATCGAGAACGTCAAGATCGACCTGTTTCCCGACGAGGTGTACCTGTTCACCCCGCGCGGCGACATCCTTTCGCTGCCACGCAACGCCACCGCGCTGGATTTCGCCTACGCCGTGCACACCGACGTGGGCGATCACGCCGTCGCTGCACGGGTCGACAAGAAGCTGCTGCCGTTGCGCACGCGGCTGGAGTCGGGGCAGCTGGTGGAAATCATCACCGCGCCCTCGGCGGTGCCGAACCCGACGTGGCTGGAAGTGGTGGTCACCGGCAAGGCGCGTACCGCGATCCGGCAGTACCTGAAGCATCTGCAGCACGAGGATGCGGTCGACTTCGGCCATCGCATGCTCGACCGCGCGCTGGATGCGCAGGGCAGCAGCCTGGACGGCATTCCGGCGGCCGTGCTGGATCGTTTCCTCGAAGCGTCCAAGTTCAAGCGGCTGGAGGAATTGCTGTCCGACATCGCGCTCGGCAACCGCATGCCCGACGTGGTTGCCAGCCAGCTGCTGGCATCGCGCGGCAAGAAGGCCGGCGGCAAGCCGCAGGCGCCAACCCACACGCGTGAGAAAATTCGCATCACCGGTGCCGAACGCGGCGTGCTGAGCTTTGCCAACTGCTGCCATCCGCTGCCGGGCGACGACATCATCGGCTACCTGTCATCGGGCAAGGGCATCGTGGTGCATCGCGAGGAATGCCCGAACGTGGTCGAGCTGCGCAAGTCGCCGGAGCGTTGCGTGGCGATCGAATGGGACCGCGACGTGCAGGGCGATTATCGCGCCGAGCTGCGCATCGAGGTGATCAACCGCCCGGGCGTGCTGGCCACCGTGGCCGCCGCGATCGCCGCGGCCGACTCGAACATCGAGAACGTGGAATACGTCGAACGCGATGCCGCCGCCGCCACATTGCTGTTCACGATGGAAGTGAAGAGCCGCAAGCATCTGGCCGACGTGATCCGCCGTGTGCGCCGCACCGGGGTTGCCAGTGGTGCACATCGTTACCCGCTCTAGCAGGCTGTTGAGAATGCCCCTTTCGGCGCCACGGGCATAGCCTCGGCC
>DAIMGD010000299.1:0-2728 GCA_036724165.1 Rhodanobacter sp. | reverse complement strand
TGCTGACCAGCTTGGCCACGCGCTCGCGCATCTCGCGCGCGGCCTTGTTGGTGAACGTGATCGCGGCGATCTTCGACGGCGCCAGATGCCTGCGCGCAATCAGGTAGGCGATCTTCTGGGTGATCACGCTGGTCTTGCCGGAACCGGCGCCGGCCAGCACCAGCAGCGGGCTGTCGCAGTGTTCGACGGCGGCCAGTTGTTGCGGATTGAGCATTGGATCGAGGCGATGCATGAGGCGGCGCTCGATGGTAGCAGAGCGCCTCTGGCGGGCCGGCCGGTCTGCGCCATAATCGACCGCTGGCGACAGCTGTCGGGGTGACGGCTGCGGGCGGAGGGTGCATGACGGATCAATCGGTCGAACAGTGCGATGTGGTGGTGATTGGCGGTGGCCCCGGCGGCAGCACCGCGGCGACGCTGCTGGCGCGACGCGGCTACAAGGTGATCGCGCTGGAGAAGGCGCATCATCCGCGCTTCCATATCGGCGAATCGCTGCTGCCGATGAACCTGCCGGTGTTCGCGCGGCTCGGTGTGCTGGACAAGGTGCGTGCGCTGGGCGTGTTCAAGCCGGGCGCGGATTTCGAAGCCGACAACGAGCGCGGCTACAACACCTACGAGTTTGCCCGCGCGATCGGCAACAGTCCGCCGCATGCGTTCCAGGTATGGCGGCAGGACTTCGACAAGATGCTCTACGACCACGCGCGCGAAAGCGGCGCGGATGCGCGCGAAGGGCACGAAGTGGTGCGGGTCGAGCAGCGTGGCCCACGCGAGACGTGGCTCGACGTGAAGACCGGCGATGGCCGCAGCTACGGGATCGAGGCCTGCTACGTGGTCGACGCCAGCGGCCGCGATGCGCTGCTGTCGACGAAGCACAAGCTGCGGCGCAAGAACGATCAGCATCAGAGCGCGGCGATCTTCGCCCATTACCGCGGCGCCACGCCGCGCACGGGCGAGGACGCGGGCAACATCAGCATCTACTGTTTCGAATACGGCTGGATGTGGATGATCCCGCTGCCGGACGGCGTGATGAGCGTGGGCGCGGTGTGCCGGCCGGAATACCTCAAGCAGCGCAAGGGCCGCACGGTGGAGTTTCTGCTCGACACCCTGAAGCTCAGCCCGGCACTGTGGCAACGCGTCGAGCACGCCGAGCTGATCGACAACGAAGTGCGGGTGACCGGCAACTACTCCTACGACTCGACCCGGATGGGCGGCACCGGCTGGGTCCTGGTCGGTGATGCGTTCGCGTTCCTCGACCCGGTGTTCTCCTCCGGCGTCTACCTGGCGATGAGTGGCGCGGAACAGGCGGCCGCGGTGGTCGACCAGGCCTTGCGCGAGCCGCGCCGGGAGCAGGCCCTGCAGCGCAAGCTGGAAAGGCGTCAGCGTGCGGGGATGGCGCGCTTCTCGTTCTTCATCTACCGCTTCAACGGTCCGGTGATGCAGCAGATGTTCCGCTCGCCGCGCAATACCTGGCAGCTGGAGCAAGGCGTGATCTCGATGCTGGCCGGCGACCTGTTCGACACGCCGGTGGTCTTGCGCAAGCTGGGCCTGTTCAAGCTGGTCTACGCGATCAGCGTATTGCGCGACTGGCGCCGCAGCCGCGCGGAGCACAAGTACCGGCTGGCGCAGGCGCGCGCGCAGTTCACCGGCGGCACCACGCCGCTGGATCGCGCCTGAGGGTGCGGGACGTCATTCGAACGGGGCATGGATCTTTCGAGATCGGGCCAGCGGCCCATCAGCATTCCACGGGCGTGAACCGGACCGGTCTTTTTGCAAGCCATGGCGATGGTGACCGCAGTACCATGGCGCGCTGCGTTCGGAGGCATCATGGCCAAGCTCTATTTCTATTACTCGGCAATGAATGCCGGCAAGACCACCACGCTGCTGCAGAGCGCGTACAACTATCACGAGCGCGGCATGCGCACGCTGATCCTCACCCCGGCGCTGGACAGCCGTTACGGTGAAGGTGTGGTCGCCTCGCGGATCGGCCTGAAGGCGAACGCGCGGCGCTTCGGCAGCGAGGAAAACCTGCTGGCGCTGGTCGAGGCGGATATCGCCGCGCACGGGGTACTGCATTGCGTGTTTGTCGATGAGGCGCAGTTCCTCATCAAGTCACAGGCATGGCAGCTCAGCGATGTGGTCGACAAGCTCAACATCCCGGTGCTGGCGTTCGGCCTGCGCACCGATTTTCGCGGCGAGCTGTTCGAGGGCAGCCGCTACCTGCTGGCCTGGGCGGACAACCTGGAGGAGATCAAGACGATCTGCCACAGCGGCCGCAAGGCCACCATGGTGGTGCGCGTGGATGAACACGGCCGCGCCGTCACCGACGGTCCGCAGGTTGAGATCGGTGGCAATGAACGTTATGTCTCGGTGAGCCGCGCCGAGTTCAAGAAGATCAGCGAAGGCAACGGACGTATCGAACTGCAGCAATCGGTGTTGCCGCTCGGCGAGAATCGCTGAGTGGTGCCCATCACAAGGAATACCATGACCGACCCGATCAGCATCCCCGCCTGGCAGCGCCCGCACTGGCAAGCCAGCGACGAGGAGATCCTGCTGCAGTTCTACGTGTTCGGAAAATTCGACGCGGTGCGTGTGCCCTCCGCCGAATACGGCAGCCCGGGCCTGCCGGCCGGGATCGAGGCGATCAACCATCAGCACAGCACGTTGCGCCAGTGGGAAGGCTATCCGCTGAAGGGTGCGATGGGCCGCATGTTCAAGGCCGACGCGCCGGAAG
>DAIMGD010000298.1:0-2732 GCA_036724165.1 Rhodanobacter sp. | reverse complement strand
CCAGGTCGGCGAGCTTGAGCTGGCCCTGCTTTTTCGCCAGCGGATGTGCCTCCGATACTGCCAGCAGGAACGGTTCCTCGAACAGGAACTCGCTGTGCAGGCTGTCTTCGTGCAGGGGCAGGGCGAGGATGCCGGCGTCCAGCCTGCCTTCGCGCAGCAGGCGCAGGACCACTTCGGTTTTTTCCTCGACCAGCAGCAGTTCGAGCCGGGGGAACGCGGCACGTACCAGCGGCAACGCGTGCGGCAGCAGGTACGGGCCCAAGGTCGGAAAAATGCCCAGCCGCACCGTGCCGGATTCCGGGTCCAGCGTGCGCCGGGCCACGCCGCGGATCTGCTCGATCTCGTTGAGCACGTCGCGCGCGCGAGCGGCGATATCGCGGCCGACTTCGGTCAGCAGCACCTTGCGCGGCGTGCGTTCGACCAGCGGCACGCCCAGCTCGTCCTCCAGTTTCTTGATCTGCGTGGACAGCGTCGGCTGGCTGACGAAACAGGCTTCCGCGGCACGCCCGAAATGCCGGTGCTCGGCAAGGGCGACCAGGTACTGGAGATCCCGCAGGTTCATGGCGCGGCTCTTTCTGACAATAGGCGTTAACTATGAACTCGATGGTAACAATCAATTTGAACAATGCAAGCGCGCGCTATATCTTTACCGGCTGCAGCGCTGCAAGGCGCACTCTTTTCACCCTGAAATGCACCCACCAAGGATTGATTCATGCTGACCATCGGCGATAAATTCCCCCAGTTCAACGTTCCGGCCACCGTCTCCATCGAAAGCCTGGACAAGGCGTTCCAGAACATCGACAACAAGACCTATGACGGCAAGTGGCTGTGCGTGTTCTTCTACCCGAAGGACTTCACCTTCGTCTGCCCGACCGAGATCAAGGGCTTCAGTGACGTGAACCAGCAGTTCGCCGACCGCGACACCCAAGTGCTGGCCGCCAGCACCGACAGCGAGTTCGTGCATCTGGCCTGGCGCAAGGACCACAAGGACCTGCGTGACCTGAAGTTCCCGATGCTGGCCGACATCAAGAAGGACCTCAGCAACGCGCTGGGCATCCTGACCGAGGACGGCGTGGCGCAGCGCGCGACGTACTTGGTCGATCCGCAGGGCATCATCCGCTTCGTCTACGTGACCGACGGTTCGGTCGGCCGCAGCCCGGCCGAAGTGTTGCGCGTACTCGATGCGCTGCAGACCGACGAGCTGTGCCCGTGCAACTGGAGCCAGGGCGAAGAGACCCTCAAGGCCGCCTGATTCCCGCATTACACCTGCAAGACCCCGCGCGTCAGGAGTCCCTCCCTCTCCCCGCTGACGCGCGGGTCACTCCACCGGCGGCGAGGTTCGCTTCGCCGCCGGTTTTTTTATGCCCCGAATTCATTGAAGGTGCCCCATGAGTCTTGCCGATCTGAAAAGCCAGTTGCCCGATTACGCCAAGGACCTGCGCCTGAACCTCGAGTCCGTGCTGACCGAAGGCGGCGCGCCGGGCCTCAGCCAGAAGCAGATCGCGGTGATCGCACTCGCCTCGGCGATCGCCTCGCGCTACAAGCCGCTGACCGCGGCGATCAACGCGGAGTCCGCGCAGCACGCCAGCGCGGAAGAGTTGAACGGCGCCCGCGTGGCCGCCGCGATCATGGGCATGAACAACATCTACTACCGTTTCCTGCATCTGGTCGGCGACGAGGAGTACGGCACGCTGCGCGCGAACCTGCGCATGAATGCGATGGCGAATCCCGGCGGCGACAAGATCGATTTCGAGCTCGCCTCGCTGGCGGTGTCCGCCATCAACGGCTGCGGCAAATGTCTGGAGTCGCACGAGAAGACCCTGCGCAAGCACGGCCTGTCCGCCCAGCCGATCCAGAGTGCGGCGCGGATCGCGGCGGTGATTCATGCGGTGGCGGTGGCGCTGGAACAGGCCGACGTGGCCGGCTGAGCGCGCTTGTCGTGGCTACCAGGGAAGCCCGGCCGGCAACGGCCGGGCTTTTTCATGCCGATCGCGCGTATCTGTTGCTCCGCCGCCGCTGGCCCGAGGATCGACCTCGTTTGGCGCGGCCATGCCTTCTGGCACTGGGTCGATAGTCATGCGCGGCCTAGCGTGGGCGTTTGCTCACGCCCGGGAAATCCACCATGCACCGTCTTGTTCGTCCGCTCCTGCTCACCGCACTCGCCGCCTGCTGCGGCGCCGCGTTTGCCGCCACCACCGAACAGGCGCCACAGGGCCGGCTGCCGCGCTGGGCGATTCCGCAGTCGTACCAGTTGTCGTTCAAGGTCGATCCGGCGCAGCAGGATTTTTCCGGCACCACCACGATCAAGGTCAAGCTGACCCGGGCCTCCGATCACCTGTGGCTGGATGGCAACGAGCTGAAGGTGTCGAAGGTGGCCATCACCGATGCCGCCGGCACAGTGCACGCGGGCAAGTATGTCGAGGCGGATCCGAAGGCCGGCGTGGTGCGCGTGGATTTCGGCAGCACGCTGCCGCCGCAGTTGCTGACGCTGAGGTTCGACTACAGCGCGCCGCTCAACGCGCAGCTGCAGGGCCTGTACAAGGTCAGCGCCAAGGGCCAGCCGTATGCGATGACGCAGATGGAACCGATCAGCGCGCGCTTCGCGTTCCCCGGTTTCGACGAGCCCGGCTTCAAGACACCGTTCGACATCAGCCTGACCATCCCGAGCGACGAGGTAGGCGTGGCGAACACCAAGCAGGTGAAAGAGGTTGCTGCCGGCAAAGGCTGGAAGA
>DAIMGD010000297.1:0-2736 GCA_036724165.1 Rhodanobacter sp. | reverse complement strand
GGCTGGAACACGTCGCGGTGATCGCGCTGATGCCGGTGTTCTTCGCGCTGACCGGGCTGAGCACCAGCGTCGATGCGTTTCACCGCGACGCGCTCGGCGCGTTCGCGCTGATCCTCGCGGTCGCGGTGATCGGCAAGGTGTTCGGCGGCGCGCTCGGCGCACGCCTGGGCGGCCACCGCTGGCGCGACAGTTTCGCGGTCGGCTCGCTGATGAATGCGCGCGGCATGGTCGAGCTGATCGTGCTGAAGATCGGCCTGGATGCCGGCGTGATCGGCCGCGAGATGTTCACCCTGCTGCTGCTGATGGCGATCGTCACCACCATGATGAGCACGCCGATGCTGCTGTATTTCAGCCGCCAGCGCGTCCGCGTCGCGGCAGGCTCACGCCATCCAGACCGGGGCTGAGTCATCATCCACCGTGCATGACCCCCGCAACGCGCCACCGGAGCCTTGAACCCGCATGATCGACACGACGCACGAAGCGGTGATCCTCGGTGGCGGGCTGGCCGGCCTGTGCCTGGCGCTGCAGCTGCGCGGCGAGTTTCCGGAGATGGACATCCTGGTGCTGGAACGCAACCGGCATCCGCTGCCGGCGGCGGCACACAAGGTCGGCGAGTCGACGGTGGAAATCGGCGCGCACTATTTCGACCACACGCTGGGTCTGCGCGAGCACATGGACACCGCGCACATCCGCAAATTCGGCCTGCGCTATTTCTTCTCCGACGGGCGCAGCGACGTCGAGAACACCACCGAGCTGGGCACCAGCCAGGTGTTGCCGGTGCCGAGCTACCAGATCGATCGTGGCATCTTCGAGACCTTCCTCGGCGAGGAGGCGCGCCGTCGCGGCATCGACTTCCGCGACGGCGCCACGGTGAAGAATTTCAGCGTCGGCGAACATGGCGCGACGCACGAGGTGCGCTTCACCGATGCGCACGGCGAGCACACGGTCGGCGCGCGCTGGCTGCTCGACGCTTCCGGCCGCGCCGCGCTGCTGCGCCGGCGGTTCGAGCTGACCCTGGACAACGGCCACCATGCCAACGCGGTGTGGTTCCGCATGGGCAACCGGCTCGACATCGACAGCTGGAACGACGACGCCGACTGGCGCGGCCGCTGCACGCCGCCGGAGCGCTGGCGCTCGACCAATCACCTGATGGGCCCGGGCTACTGGGCCTGGCTGATTCCGCTGGGTTCGGGCGCGCACTCGGTCGGCATCGTCAGCGACGCGGCGATGCATCCGCTGGAAGGCATGCGCGATTTCGACAAGGCGCTGGGCTGGCTGCACGCGCGCCAGCCGGCGATGGGCCGCGCGATCGCCGCCGAGCGCGACAGCCTGCTGGATTTCCGTTTCCTGCGCGATTACTCGCACAGCAGCCGCCAGCTGTTTTCCGCCGACCGCTGGGCGTTGACCGGTGAGGCCGGTACCTTCCTCGATCCGTTCTATTCGCCCGGCAGCGACTTCATCGCGATCGCCAACACCTACATCGTGGCGCTGATCGGACAGGATCGCGCCGGTCGCAACCTTGCGCCGTATGCGCACTTCTACGAAAAGCTGTTCTTCTCGTTCTACGAGAACACGCTGAGCATGTTCCGCGAGCAGTACCCGCTGTTCGGCAATGCCGAGGTGCTGCCGGCGAAGGTGATCTGGGATTACGCCTACTACTGGGGCGTGCTGTGCCAGCTGATGTTCCAGCAGCGGCTGACCGATCTCAACCTGCTCGGCGAGATGCGCCCGGAACTGGAGCGCGCGCAGGAGCTCAACACGCGCATGCAGCTGCTGTTCCGCCAGTGGCATGCGGCCGGCGGCGGACACAGCCGGCGCGAGATGCTCGACCAGTGCGCGCTGGCGTGGTTCGCCGAACTCAACACCACGCTGCACGATCGACTGGACGACGCCGGCATCCGTGCGCGATTGCGCGACAACCTGCGCCTGCTCGAAGGCGTCGCCGATGCGCTCATGCTGCAGGCGACGGGCACCGATGCGCGCCTGCATGCACCGCTGTCCGGCCAGCCGCAGCCGCCGCTGTTCAACGCGACGGCGTGAGGACTTGGAGCTGATGAAAAAGCCACGGCACGTGTTTTTTTAATCGAGTTTGTTGCACAAACTCTCAGGCCATGCCGCCGTTGACGCCGATCACTTGGCCATTGATGTAACCGGCCGCATCGCTGCACAGGAACGCCACCAGCGCGGCGACTTCCTCCGGCGTGCCGGCACGTTGCGCGGGCACCAGCTCGCGCAGGCGTTCGGGCGGGAAGTCCGCGCCGATCATGCGCCCCTCGATCACCCCGGGCGCGACCACGTTCGCGGTGATCCCGCGAGAGGCCATCTCGCGCGCCAGCGATTTCGTGGCGCCGTGCAACGCGGCCTTGGCGGCGGCGTAATTGGTCTGCCCGCGGTTGCCCAGCTGCGCAGCCACCGAACTCACCGACACGATGCGACCGAAGCGCGCGCGCGCCATCGGCAGCAGCAGCGGCTGGGTGACATGGAAAAACCCGTGCAGCGAGACGTCGATCACCCGATGCCACTGCTCGCCGCTCATCCCGGCCATCGGTGCGTCGTCGTGGATGCCGGCGTTGTTGATCAGCGCATGGATCGGCCCTGCGGACAGCAGGGCCTCCAGTGCCGCGCGGGTCACCTCGGCGTCGGTGACGTCGAACGCGATCGCCTGCGCGCCGCCACCCGCGGCGCGGATCGCCGCGGCCGTTTCCTCGGCCCGGCTCAGGCTCTGATGGCCATGCA
>DAIMGD010000296.1:0-2763 GCA_036724165.1 Rhodanobacter sp. | reverse complement strand
CTGTACCTTCCCGTACAATTATTTGCCGTTACCCCCTTTTCGTTGTCACGCAACACCCCCATAGTGACTCGCTCACCCAGCGAGGCTTTGCCCGTGTCCATACCCAGTGCCGTCAAGAGCACCCCGATCCGGGATCGCCAGCAGCTCGTCGATTACCTCGCCGCCGGCGAGAAGCCGCGCGAGGCGTGGCGCATCGGCACCGAGCACGAGAAGTTCGGCTTCCTCACCGACACGCTGCGCCCGCCGACCTTCGAGGGTGAGCGCGGCATCAAGCTGCTGCTGGAAACGCTGGCCACCCGCTACGGCTGGGACGTCGCCCGTGAAGGCGAGAACCCGGTCGCCCTGTCGCGCGACATGGCCTCGATCACGCTGGAACCGGCCGGCCAGCTGGAACTCTCCGGCGCGCCGCTGGAGACGGTGCACCAGACCTGTCGCGAGGTGAACTCGCATCTGGAGGAAGTGCGCTCGATCGCCGACGGCATGGGCCTGGGCTTCCTCGGCATGGGCTTCCAGCCGAAGTGGCGCCGCGACGAGATGCCGTGGATGCCGAAGGGCCGCTACAAGATCATGCGCGAATACATGCCCAAGGTCGGCTCGCTCGGCCTGGACATGATGACGCGCACCTGCACGGTGCAGGTGAACCTGGATTTCTCCAGCCAGGCGGACATGATCAAGAAGTTCCGCGTGAGCCTCGCGCTGCAGCCGATCGCCACCGCGCTGTTCGCCGATTCGCCGTTCACGGAAGGACGTCCAAACGGCTATCTGTCGTATCGCTCGCACATCTGGACCGATACCGACCCGCACCGAACAGGGATGCTGGACTTCGTGTTCGCCGATGGCTTCGGCTACGAGCGCTATGTCGACTACATCCTCGACGTGCCGATGTACTTCAGCTTCCAGGATGGCAAATACATCGACCTGGCCGGTCAGGACTTCAAGAAGTTCATGGCCGGCGAACTGCCGATGCTGCCGGGTGCCAAGGCGAACATGAAGGACTTCGCCGACCACCTCACCACCGCTTTCCCCGAGGTGCGCCTGAAGCAGTACCTGGAAATGCGCGGTGCCGACGGCGGCCCGTGGAATCGCCTGTGCGCGCTGCCCGCGTTCTGGGTCGGCTTGCTATACGACGACGAGGCGCTGGATGCCGCGTGGGATCTGGTCAAGGATTTCAGCCGCGAGGAACGTCATGCGCTGCGCGACGGTGTGCCGAAGCACGCGCTGAAGCTGCCGTTCCGTGGTGGCACGGTGCGTGACCTCGCCGAAGAAGCGCTGAAGATCGCGGGCCACGGCCTGCGGCGCCGTGCCAAGCTCAACAAGAACGGCGCCGACGAAAGCATCTTCCTGGAACCGATGATCGAGATCGTGCAGGCCAACCAGACCCCGGCCGAACGCAAGCTGGAACTGTTCCATGGCGTGTGGAACGGCAGCGTGGATCCGGTGTTCCGCGAGTTTGCGTACTGAGACAGCCCGCAGTGGCATCGGCGTAGGTTGGGCTGAGCGCAGCGATGCCCAACATTCCCTCGACGTTGGGGTTCGCTTCGCTCAGCCCAACCTACACGGCTTCCGCGATCGACCACGCGACCGATTCGCCCGCGCGCATCGGTTTGCAGGTGGATCCCGCCAGCGGATAGTCGTCCGGCACGATCCACGCCGTGCGTTCGAGCGCGATGCGCTCCTGGTTGCGCGGCAGACCGTAGAAGTCCGGGCCATGAAAACTGGCAAACGCTTCGAGCCGATCCAGCCGACCCACCCGCTCGAACGCCTCGGCATACAGTTCCAGCGCCGCATGCGCCGTATACAGCCCCGCGCATCCGCAGACCGTCTCCTTCGCTTCGCGGGCATGCGGCGCGCTGTCGGTGCCGAGGAAGAAATGCGGGTCGCCGCTGGTAGCCGCCTGCAACAGGGCAGCACGGTGCGTCTCGCGCTTGAGGATCGGCGCGCAGTAATTGTGCGGGCGGATGCCGCCCTCGAACAGCGCGTTGCGGTTGAGCAGCAGGTGGTGCGCGGTGATCGTGGCCGCCACATTGGCCGGGGCGCCGCGCACGAACTCGACCGCATCGCGGGTGGTGATGTGTTCCAGCACCATGCGCAGCGCGGGGAACCGCTCGCGCAACGGCATCAGGTGGCGCTCGATGAAGACGCGCTCGCGATCGAAGATGTCGATGTCCGGATCGGTGACCTCGCCATGCAGCAGCAGGGGCAGGTCGTGCCGCTGCATCGCTTCGAGCACGGGATATACCCGCGACAGCTCGCGTACGCCTGAGTCGGAATTGGTGGTGGCACCGGCCGGGTAGTACTTCACGGCAAACACGCTGTCGCTCGCCTTGGCGCGGGCGATTTCCTCGACCGGCGTGTTCTCGGTGAGGTACAGCGTCATCAACGGCTGGAAGCGCGCACCCGCCGGCAGGCTCGCGAGAATCCGTCGACGATAGTCTTCCGCCTGCGCGACCGTGGTCACCGGCGGCTTCAGGTTCGGCATCACGATGGCTCGCGCGAACCGTTCCGCGGTGTGGCCGATGACCGAGGCCAGTGCGTCGCCATCGCGAAGATGCAGGTGCCAGTCATCGGGGCGGGTGATTTCAAGACGCGTGGGGGGCATGGCTGGCGAACTCGGAGTTGCGGTCGGAGATGGCAATGGTATCGCGCGCGGGTAATTCGGGCCTGCGCTGTACTCCGTCGTCGTAAAAAGCAGAGCTTTCGTCCTCCTGCGGAGGGCGAGGTACTTCTCTTTTGCTTGTCCAAAAGAGAAGTACCCAAGAGAAA
>DAIMGD010000295.1:0-2783 GCA_036724165.1 Rhodanobacter sp. | reverse complement strand
GGCAGGCCGCGCCGCCGGCCTGGGCGACAGCCTGGAAATATCCGGCGGCGTCGGCGCTGGCCGAAGTGCGCGCGGTGGATTTCACCGTCGGTCGCAGCGGCCGCATCACGCCGGTGCTGGAACTGGCGCCGGTGCAGCTGGACGACCATCGCGTGCAGCGGGTCAGCGTGGGTTCGCTGGCGCGCTGGCGACAGCTCGACATCCGCCCGGGCGATCAGGTCGAAGTGGTGCTCGCCGGCCTGACCATTCCGCGGCTGCAGTCGGTGGCGTGGCGCACGCAGCAGCGCGCGGTGGTAACGGTACCGGATCCGCAGACGCACGATCCGTTGAGTTGCTGGCAGCCCGTGCCCGGCTGCGAACAACAATTCCGTGCGCGGCTGTTGTGGCTGGGCGGCAAGCAGGGTCTGCAACTGGACGGCCTCGGTGCCGATACCTGGCAGGTGCTGATCGATGCGGGATGGATTCACGGCCTGCTCGACTGGATGAACCTGACCCCCGCACAGCTGGCCGCCACGCCCGGCTTGGGGAAGGTTCGCGCCAGCGCACTGGCGCAGACGTTTGCCAGCGCACGCCAGCGTCCGTTCGCACGCTGGCTGCGCGCACTCGGGATGCCTGCCAGCGGCCGTGCCGGGTTATCGGACTGGGCCACGCTGAGCACGCGCAGTGCCGACGATTGGCAGGCGACTGACGGTATCGGCCCTGGTCGTGCCGACCGCCTGGTCGAGTTCTTCGCGCATGCGGAACTGCGTGCGCAGGTCGCGCGACTGCATGCAGCCGGGGTGCAGGGTTTTTGAGATCCGACGCGAAGCCGGTGGCTCAGCTCTTCAGCTCGCCGTCGACGTAATACCAGCGGCCGTGTTCGCGCACGAAGTGGCTCGTCTCGTGCTGCCGCTGGGCGCGACCGCCGCCAAGGCGGTAGCGGGCGACAAACTCGACGGTCGCGTGGTCGGCGTCAGCCGCCGCATGCTGACGGATCTCCAGTCCGAGCCAGCTTGGTGCCGGCTGTTGTGCGGCGAGCCGCAGTGATGCCGGGCGTGTCTCCGCATGCCAGCTCGCCAGCAGGTAATCTTCGCGTCCCAGTACATAGGCGCTGTAGCGCGAACGCATCAGCTGCTCGGCGGAAGCGGCGGTGCCGCCGTTGTGCAGCGGCCCGCAGCACTGCGTGTAACCGGCCGGATTGCCGCAAGGGCACGGCGTCAGCGTGTCGATCAATTTCATGCCGCCTTTGTACCCGCATCGGCGGCTTTCCGCAGGCGCCGGCTCACGCGTGGGTACGCCGCCAGACACGGCAGCGGTTGTTCGCCGGCATCGCGACATCGTCGATCAGCGCGAAGCCGGCCTTGTTCGCCAAGGCATCTACCGCCGCGGCATCGCGGATCGCCATGTGCGCGCCGCGTGCCTGCAGCCATTGATCGAACGCGGCATTGCTGTCGCTGCTGTAACGACCGGCATCATTGAATGGACCGTAGATGACCAGCGTGGCATCGGTCGTCGTGACGGCGGGCAGCTGCGCGAAGAAGCGCTGCACTTCCGGCCACGCCATGATGTGCAGGGTGTTGGCGCTGAACAGCGCGTCAAACGTGGCATCCGGCCATGCGCCCGTGACATCGAGCAGCAGTGGCGCCGGAGTATTCGGCAGCGCGGCCTCGGCCAGCCAGGCGCGGATGCCGGGCAGGTTTTCCTCGCGGTCGGAGGTCTGCCAGGTCAGTTGCGGCAGCGCCGCGGCAAAATGCACCGCGTGCTGGCCGGTGCCGCTGCCGATTTCCAGCACGCGCCGGCATCCGGCCAGGCAGTCACGCAGCACCGCGAGAATCGGCTCGCGGTTGCGCTCGCACGCGGGCGAATGCGGTTTGTCCGGATCACGCTCGCCGTTCAGGCGGGTCGACCGCGCAACACCCGTGCCGGCAGCGTCAGCAGCGCGCCGAGGAAGGCGAACACCGCACCGACGGTGATGCCGACCAGCCGGAACGGCAGCATCAGCAGCCAGACGATCGGATACAGCACCAGCGCCAGCAGCGCGAGCGGCCAGCAGAACACCAGCAGCAACAACCAGAGCAGGAAAGCGGCCATGAGATGACCTCGAGTGGGTGGAATGAGCGAACTCTAGCGCACGCCATGGCGTGTGCGTAGATGACTCTCGTCACCCCGGCCAGCATCGCCGGGCGCACGGATCGGCGCTCAAGGCATGGCCAGTCTTCAAGCCACGCGTTCGATGCCGATGACGAACGCCAGCGTATCGTCGCGCAGCGTGATGTGGCCGTCCACGGGCGCCGATGCCAGCCATGTATCGCCGGCGTGCAAGGTGCCGTCGGGGGTGTCGATGTCACCACGGGCGGCATGCACGAGGACGGTTCCCGGGTCGAGCGGATGGATTCCCGGCGTGCGCCAGACCAGCATCCGGCCGCGTGCCTGCGCGCGCCGCACCATCAGGTTGAAGTCGCGGGTCGGGCCGTCGGTCAGGGTGACGGCCACCTTCGACTCGCCGGCAAACGCGAACGGTGCGAACGGCGTGGTCAGTGCATGCACCTGTCCATCATCGAGTGTCATCGTGAAGCCAGCGCCGTCGAGCAGCGCGATCTGCCGATCGATACCCGGGAAACTGGAGAACGGCGCAGCACTGTCGACCTCGGCGATGCTGACGCGCCACAGGAAATCGTCCATGCCTGCATTGGACGGCTGGACGGCTATTTCCCGAGTGCTGCCGAGGCCATTCTTCCACGGCTGCGATGGACAATCGGACAGGCGGATGATCATGCGGTGCGCTCGATGATGCGCTGGAACGG
>DAIMGD010000294.1:0-2797 GCA_036724165.1 Rhodanobacter sp. | reverse complement strand
GTCTCGCGGCGGATGTAGGCCAGCGAGGCATCATCGAAGGCCGGCCCGCGCACGATCGACAGATCCAGCTGATCCAGTCGCCGCTGCACCACCTGGAAGCGCGTGAGGCCGGGCACGTCCTTGAGCATGTGCGGAAAGAATTCTCCCGGCAGCACGTGGCCGTCCGGGGTGCGGATCGCATCGAGCACGCGGCCGTCGACACGATCCAGCAGCGGCAGCCCGCGACCGCATCCGCAGACGCCCGCCTTCGCGGTCGCCATGTCGCCATTGACGTAGCGGATGAACGGCATGCCGTAGTTGAACAGGTCGGTGATCACCACCTCGCCGATGCCGGCAGCGTCCGGCTGGCGCAGTTCGACCACCAGCTGATCGGCATTGACGTGCAGACCGTCGCGCTCTTCGCACTCCGAGGCGATCAGCATGAACTCGCGGCAGCCATAGGTGTTGTAGGCGGGACAGCCGAAGGCTTCCTCCAGGATCGCGCGCTGGAACTCATGCAGCGCCTCGGCCGCGCCGATGATCGACTGCGGCCGGCATACCCGGCGACCGCTGGCAAGCAGCCAGTGCGCCAGGCGCACCAGCGGACCCACATAGGCCACGATGACCTGCGGTCGGTACGCATCGATGGCGTCGGCGAACTGCGCCATGTTGGCCTCGGTCATGCTGAAACTGTTGAGTACGTGGCGCGCGAATGCCGCGTTGTAGAGACGGTCCTTGAGCAGCTTCATCGGGCCCGGTTCACCGACCGCGCCACCCCAGAGGAACAGCGTACGCCGGCCCATGCACGAGCCGGCCCATTCATATCCGCGCCACATGACGGCCGTGCGACGATCGTTGCTTTCGCGGGTGAAGCCGAAGCGCATCGGTTCGCCGGTCGACCCGCCGGTCGCCTTGTAGCTGAGGCGATCGCGCCAGGATTCGGCCTTCAGTGCCTCGCCGTGCAGGCGGATATCCGCCTTGCTCAGCACCGGCAGGCGGGCGTAATCGTCGAGACTGTGGATGTCGGCCGGCGCGATGCCGAGCTCGCGCCACTGCTGCCGGTAGTAAGGCACTTCGCGGTAACAATGCTCGAGCAGCTGCTTGAGCCGCGTCCATTGCAGCGCGGCGAGCTGCTCCGGCGCCAGCCACTGGTCGCGGCGGTAGTCGGCGAGGTAGGCCAGGGTATGGCGCCGCCGCAACCCGGTCTCGTAGACCGGATAAAGCACATGCCTGAATGCACGCTCGTACCAGCCAGCCATCATTGCTGCCTCCCGGCGCGCGCACCGGACCAGCTCAGCAGGCGCCCGAGCAGCTGTGGCCGGCCCGCGGCAAAGCGCTGGTGCAGTCCCTGCAACTGGACGATGTCGGCCACGCTCCAGCAGCCCAGCAATACGGTCAGCAGGAGATACGCCACCGTCAGCGTGATGCCACCCAGCAGCAGGGTCAGTATCGGCAGCAGATGCAGGCGGTTGAACAGCGACGCCAGCAACGTTGCCAGCAACGACGCCAGCACGATGCGCGACAGCCGACTCCATGCCAGCTGGACCCCGCTCACGCGCATGCCGATGACCTGGAAGGTGATGGAACTGGCCAGCGTCTCGGTCACGATCGCGATGACCGCGCCGGGCAGGCCGAAGCGCCAGATCAGGGTCATGTCGAGCGCGAACTTGAGCGCGCCGAAAACCAGCGTCATGGTCAGGATCGTGTGCTGTCGATCCGCACTGATCAGCAGGCTGCTGGCGCCTTGCGTCACCGTGGAGACCGCGCCGGCAAACAGACACCAGGCAAACACCGGCGCCGCCGCCGCATAGACACCGCCGTAAAGCAGGCCGATCACCGAGCCGGAAAAGACAATCCCGAAACCCGTCACCGGCGCCGCCAGCAACAGCAGGTAACTCGTCACATCGACGAAGCGCTGCCCGGCCACGGCGCGGCCCTGGCTGAGCGCCTTGGCCATCATCGGCAGCAGCAACGCACCGAACACGCCCGGCACCAGCAACATGATGCCGGTCGCCAGCTGGTAGGCCACCTTGAAGTAGCCGGCCGAGGTCGGGGTGGCGTAGAGGTTCAGGAACAGGATCTCGACATCGCTGGCGATCAGGAAGCTGACGATGATCGTCACCGAGACGATGCGTAGATGACGACGCATCCGACGCAGCAGTTCGGCCGGCAAATCGCCCGGCCGCGGCAGCGCCCTCAGTAACCGGCGTGCGTGAAAGCGCGATGCCAGCAGGAACAGCGCGCTCGATGTCGCGTAGACCACCAGGAACCAGGTGATCGGCGCATGCAGCAGCATCGCGGCGACGACCATCAGCAGATTCAGCGGGGCGGCCACCAGCGCCACCTTGGCGGTCGCGTCGAACGCCTCGAAGCCTTTGGCGATCGCGATGTTGAACATGTAGGGCGCGCGCATGCCGACCGCGAACATCAACAGGGCGAACTCGAGGATGTCCAGGTCGGCGGCGAAGTGCTTTCCGGCAACCACGAACAGCACCACGCCCGCCGCCATGACCAGCGCCAGATGCCAGTGCTGCACCCGGCGCAGATGCGCCAGCAGCGGAACGATCAAGTCTTCCCGGCCGGAACCGCGCAACTCGGCGACGAACTTGATCACGCCGGTGGTGATACCCGAATTGGTGACCACCACGCCCACGGCGGCGAACCAGATGAACAGTCCGTAGATGCCGTAATACCTCGGCCCCAGATGCCGCGCGATCATGATCGCGGCGATCATGCCGAGGAAATACTCGGTATAGATCCCGATCGACGAGAACACGGTGTTGCGCAGGGCGTGGTTACGCGTGGTCATGCGCTGTGC
>DAIMGD010000293.1:0-2802 GCA_036724165.1 Rhodanobacter sp. | reverse complement strand
GCGATGCCGAGTGCATCGAGGGCGGCAAGCAGGCCGGCCAGCATCGCACCAGCCAGGACGGCATCCATGCCCTGCTGCTGGCACATGCACGGGCGGGCATGCGCGTGGTGCGGCTGAAGGGCGGCGATCCGTTCGTATTCGGCCGCGGTGGCGAGGAGCTGGAGTTCCTGCGCGCGCACAACATTCCCTATGAAGTGGTGCCCGGGATCACCGCGGCGGTCGCCTGCGCCGCTTACGCCGGCATACCGCTGACCCATCGCGACCACGCGCAGTCGGTGCGCTTCGTCACCGCGCATTGCCAGTCGTCGCTGGACACGCTGGACTGGTCCGCACTGGCGCAGGAGCGGCAGACTCTGGCCGTCTACATGGGCGTGGCCGAACTGGGCACGTTGCAGGCGCGACTGATCCAGCACGGCCGCGCCACCTCGACGCCGTTCGCGCTGATCGAGAACGGCACCCACGCCGCGCAGCGCGTGGTCACCGGCACGCTGGCGCAGCTGACCGAGCGCGCGGCCGTCCATGCGGTGCGCTCGCCCGCGCTGCTGATCCTCGGCGAGGTCGCCGCACTGGCCACCGCGCTGGCGTGGTTCGGCCAGGCGCCGCTGGGCGCCACCGTGCACAAGTTCCAGAGCGCTTCGGCGAAACCGGCCGGCGCGGATCGGCCTGACCGGCGCGATGAACTGCTGGTGGCGATCCATCGCGCCTGATCCAAATCTTTACCTTTGCGGGCGCATCATCGCTGCGCGGTTTCCTTCCTGCCCATGGAGTGACCCATGATCTACGACAGCATCCTCGACACCATCGGCAATACCCCGATCGTCAAACTCCACCGGCTGGCGCCGAAGCACGTGCATCTCTACGTGAAGGTGGAGGCGTTCAATCCGGCCGGCTCGGTGAAGGACCGCCTCGCGCTGGCGATCATCCTCGACGCGGAACAGCGCGGCACGCTCAAGCCCGGCCAGACCGTGGTGGAAGCGACCTCCGGCAATACCGGCGTGGCGCTGGCCGCAGTCTGCGCGGCGCGCGGCTATCCGTTCGTGGCGGTGATGAGCGAGACGTTCTCGATCGAGCGGCGCAAGCTGATCCGCGCCTACGGCGGCAAGGTGCTGCTGACGCCGGCCGCCGCCCGCGGCAGCGGCATGGTGCAGAAGGCGGCGGAGCTGGCGCAGAAACACGGCTGGTTCCTCGCCCGCCAGTTCGACAACCCGGCCAACCCGGCCTACCACCGGCAGGCCACCGCGCCGGAAATCCTGCGCGACTTCGCCGGTCGCCGGCTGGATTACTTCGTCAGCGGCTGGGGCACCGGCGGCACCCTCACCGGCGTGGGCGAAGTGCTGAAAGTGGCGCGTCCCGAAGTGCAAGTGATCGCCACCGAACCGGCCGGCGCCGCGCTGCTGTCCGGCAACGAATGGCAACCGCACAAGATCCAGGGCTGGACCCCGGACTTCGTGCCGGCGGTGCTCAACCGCAGTGTGGTCGATGCGATCGTGCTGATCGACGACGTGCTGGCCCGCGATACCTCACGCGCACTGGCACAACAAGAAGGCATCTTCACCGGCATCTCCTCCGGCGCCACACTGGCGGCCGCATTGAAAGTGGCGGCCGATGCACCGGAAGGCTCGGTGCTGCTGGCGATGCTGCCGGACACCGGCGAACGCTACCTGTCGACGTTCCTGTTCGAGGGCGTCAACGAAGGTACGGACGAGATCGAATAGCGCGTCGGTTACTGAATTCCTGCGTTGAGCAGGTTCTCGTACGCGCTACTTGTGTTCGTCCGCTCGCGGCCAGAAATGGGCATTTCCATGACATTTATTTTTGATTCGGTGGCGGCTCGGGCCACCTATCCACCATGCCGTCGAAGACTAGCATCAGGCGTTTTTCACTCCCATTCCCATGCCGTCGAAATCTGAATTGGTCTAGCGTCTGTCTGGCAGAGAGGATGAGGTCGTAATCGTTGGAGCTCTCTTCAGTACGGATGTCCACGGGATGCCCCGTGCTATCGATACGGAAGCTAAAACGAACACACTCATACGAACCGTTTCGCGTCGGCAACTCTCCTACAGGCGGATCGAATTTCACCGCGTGCACGATCGACGCTTCGGCGTCCGAGAGTTGTCGGCGGAAGCGAAGAGTTCCACAACCTTGCGTCGCGTAAGCCAGCTGCGAGCCAAAAAGTAACGCCGCTGCCAAGACCATTTGGTCGCTCCCCAGAGAAAATTTTCGGTATGCGTGAATGTCTTCTTTGGGTGGCGGTCTTGACCCATTGACAACTAATCCTACTCTAGCGTAACGACTCAGCAGCCATTCGATCCTTGCATTACACTGGACTCAGCACCTTTATCCTGCGGGCGTTGTTCACATGGCAGACGGTGTTCTATCTGCAAGTACACGTGCTGCCTTAATGAGACGGCAAACCGCCATCATTTGTGCAGGATGCCAAGGGGCAACTGGATCGCAAGGCGATCACCACAAGGATTGCCGCGGCGATCCGTAACTGAGTACCGCCTCGGTTCATTGACGTGTCGCTTGGCCGCAAAAGACAACGGGCGCCGAAGCGCCCGTCATTTTCAATCCCGTGATGTCGCTGCGATCAGAGCGAGTAGTACATCTGGAATTCCAGCGGATGCGTGCTGGCGCGGTACCTGGTGACTTCCTTCATCTTCACTTCGATGTAGGCATCGATGAAGTCGTCGGTGAACACGCCGCCGGCCTTGAGGAAATCGCGGTCCTTGTGCAGCGCTTCCAGTGCGGCGTCGAGGCTGGAGCAGACCTGCGGGATGTTCTTCTCTTCTTCCGGCGGCA
>DAIMGD010000292.1:0-2827 GCA_036724165.1 Rhodanobacter sp. | reverse complement strand
ACGAGGGCATCCCGCATCTGCTGGCGCCGGTGGTCACCGACATGAAGGAAGCCGCCAACGCGTTGCGCTGGTGCGTGGCCGAGATGGAGCGTCGC
Organism: Rhodanobacter sp.; assembly: GCA_036724165.1. GTDB lineage: Bacteria > Pseudomonadota > Gammaproteobacteria > Xanthomonadales > Rhodanobacteraceae > Rhodanobacter. The sequence goes on along the minus strand of DAIMGD010000292.1, from coordinate 2,732 downwards.
TACAAGCTGATGGCCGCGGTCGGCGTGCGCAACCTGGGCGGCTTCAACAAGAAGGTCAAGGACGCCGAGAACGCGGGCCAGCCGCTGCTCGATCCGCTGTTCCGGCCCAATCCGGAGATGCCGAACCTGGCCGCCGAGCCGCTGGAGCCGCTGCCGTACATCGTGATCATCATCGACGAGTTCGCCGACATGATGATGATCGTCGGCAAGAAGGTGGAGGAGCTGATCGCGCGGCTGGCGCAGAAGGCGCGTGCGGCCGGCGTGCACCTGATCCTGGCCACCCAGCGTCCGTCGGTGGACGTGATCACCGGTCTGATCAAGGCGAACATCCCCACGCGCATCGCGTTCCAGGTCTCCAGCAAGATCGACTCGCGCACGATCCTCGACCAGAGCGGCGCGGAAGCGCTGCTCGGCCACGGCGACATGCTGTACCTGCCGCCCGGCACCGCCACGCCCGAACGCGTGCATGGCGCCTTCGTCGACGACCACGAGGTGCATCATGTGGTCGCCTGGCTGAAATCGCAGGGTGCGCCGCAATACATCACCGGCGTGCTGGAAGAGGCGCAACCGACCAGCGACGGCAAGTTCATCAATGACTCCGGCCTGCCGCAGGATGGCGAAGAAGGCGGCGGCGATGCCGATACGCAGCTGTACGACAAGGCGGTGGCGATCGTCACGCAGACCCGCCGTGCCTCGATCTCCGGCGTGCAGCGGCATCTGCGCATCGGCTACAACCGCGCCGCGCGGCTGGTCGAGCAGATGGAGCAGGACGGCGTGGTCAGTGCCCCGCAGCACAATGGCAACCGCGAAGTGCTGGCGCCGCCACCGCCGCGAAACTGATGGCGAGCATCCATTAAGTGATGGCTGCGCACACTGCATAGCCATCCAGACCATGTCTTCGCCGTCTTCGCCATCAATGATTCAAGGGAATCCGATGAAACGCTTCTTGCTTGCGATAACCACCGTCGTGCTGGGGTTGTCCCTCAGTGGACTGGCGCAGGCCGCCAGCGGCCCGGCGCGCGCTCGGCTGGACGCGTTCGCCACCGGCCTGCATTCGCTGACCGGGCATTTCAGCCAGTCGCTGACCGACATCAACGGCCAGACCAGCAAGTCCAGTTCCGGCACGCTGGCGCTGGAAGCGCCGCGGCAGTTCCGCTGGGACACGCTGGCACCGTACAAGCAGACCATCGTCGCCGACGGCAGCCGGGTCTGGATGTACGACCCGGAGCTGGAGCAGGTCACCGTGCGTGTGCAGAGCACCGAGGAGGCGCACAGTCCGCTGACCGTGCTGACCGACGTCAAGCAGCTCGACAGGAACTTCAAGGTGAGCGAGCAGGGCGAGCACGATGGCCTGGTCTGGCTGCGGCTCAGCTCCACCGCGAAGGATCCGCAATTCGATCACGCCGAGCTCGGCTTCGATGCGAATGGTCTGGCACGCATGACGTTCCGCGACCAGCTCGGCTCCACCACCGACATCCATTTCTCGGACTGGCAGCGCAACCCGGTGATCCCGCCGTCCGCCTTCAATTTCGTGCCACCCAAGGGTGCCGATGTGATCGGTGATGCACCGGTGATCACCACCCAGCCGCTGCAGGACTGAGCGCCGGTCATGCCGGTATTGCGCCAGTTGCCGCGCTGGGCCTGGATCGGTGGCGGCGTGCTGGCGTTCATTGCCGGCATCGTCAACGCCGCCGGCTACATGGGCTTTCGACATCAGTCGATCACCAACCTGACCGGCTCCACCAGCCTGCTCGGGGTGGCGCTGGGCACCGCCGATGGCGGCGAAATACTGCATTGGGCGCTGTCGATCAGTGCGTTCGTTGCCGGCGCCATTCTCAGCGGCCTGATCGTGCAGCAGCGCACGCTGAAACTCGGCCGCCGTTATGGCGCGGCGCTCGTGCTGGAGTCGCTGCTGCTGTTCGCCGCGGTGCCGTTGCTGGATGCCGGCAATCCGATCGGCCTGTACCTGGCGGCGATGGGCGCCGGTTTGCAGAACGGCATGGCCAGTACCTACAGCGGCATGGTGTTCCGCACCACCCACGTCTCCGGCATGTTCACCGACCTGGGCATCTACATCGGCCAGCGGCTGCGCGGCCTGGACGTGGACACGCTGCGCATCCGCGTGTGCGTGCTGGTGGTGACGACGTTCCTGCTCGGCAGCGCCACCGGTGCGCTGCTGTTTCGCGTGCTGCAGGAACGCACCTTGCTGATCCCGGCGATACTCACCGGCCTGTGCGGCGTGAGCTACGGGATCTACTGCCAGTACACGATGAATTCGGCATCGATCGACAACGATTGAGCGGCGGCCGGGCGATCGCGAACGGCGCGCTATCATGCGCCCATGTCACGCAGCATCTCCCCTCCCGCCGATTTGTTTGCCGGCAGCGAATCCGACGCGCTCAAGCCGCTGGCCGAGCGCATGCGCCCGCGCAGCCTCGATGAAATCGTCGGCCAGCAGCGGCTGGTCGGCGCGGACAAGGCGCTGCGTCGCGCGCTGGAGGCCGGCAAGATCCACTCGATGGTGCTGTGGGGGCCGCCCGGTTGCGGCAAGACCACGCTGGCGCTGCTGGTGGCGCGCTATGCCGACGCCGATTTCCGCGCGATCTCGGCGGTGCTGTCCGGGCTGCCGGACGTGCGCAAGGCGCTGGCCGAGGCCGAGGTGAATTTCGCCCAGGGCCGGCGCACCGTGCTGTTCGTCGACGAGGTGCACCGCTTCAACAAGACCCAGCAGG
>DAIMGD010000291.1:987-2839 GCA_036724165.1 Rhodanobacter sp. | reverse complement strand
ATTGCATGTCGAAACCGGCGCCATTGTCGGTCACGGTGAATTCGTAGTCGCCCTGGCCGTTGCGCTGCACGTCGATGCCGATGCGTGCCACCTCGCAATGGCCGGTGTACTTGACCGCGTTGCTGAGCAGGTTCTGCCATACCGTACGCAGCATGTTCTCGTCGGCGATCACCATCGGCAGTGGCGCCACGGTCCACACGATGCGTCGATCCTGCACGGCCGATTCGGCCAGGTCGCGCGCCTCGTCGACCAGCGACTGCATGTCGACCGCCTGCAGGCGCAGCGCGCCGCGGCCGAGCCGCGAAAACACCAGCAGGTCATCGATCAGCAGCGCCATGCGTTGCGCCGACCCGGCGATCACCTCGATGTAGTGGCTGACCTTGTCGTCGACGCGATCACCCAGATGGTGCTCGAGCTTGCGCGAGAATCCGGCGATGTGACGCAGCGGCGCGCGCAGATCGTGCGATACGGAATAGCTGAACGCCTCCAGCTCGCGGTTGACGTCGGAAATCTGCGTCACCTTGCCTTCGAGCTGGCGGTTGAGCTCGGTCACCTTCTGTTCGGCCAGCGCGCGCACGGTCACATCGCTCACCGTCAGCAGCAATGCCGGTGCATCGGTGTCTTTCTGCTGCAGCCGGCGCGCATTGACCACCACATGCCGGTCGGCGCCGTCGGCGGTGCGCTGGATCGTGTCGTAGTCCCACAGTTCGCGATCTCGCAGCAACACGTCGTTGAGTCGCTGCAGCAGCACGCTATCGCTCCATGCGCCATTGCCCATCTGCGCCAGTGGCTGCGCACGCTGCTCGGCGTCGATGCCGTACAGCTCGCTGAAGGCAGCGTTGACCAGCAGGCTGTTCAAGTTCTTGTCGAACAGGCCGATCGGTTCCGGCACCGCCTGCAGGATCAGCTGTGAACGCTGCACGGCACGACTTTCGCGGCTCTCCGCCACCTGGCGTCGACCGATCTGCCATTCGGACATGACCATGATGATGGTCAGCAACAGCAACTGCGCCAAGGCCGTGACGGTCAGCACCAGCCGGGCGTTCGACGCCTGCTGCCGGGCCGCCGCCTGGCGGCGCGCCAGCAGGTTGTCTTCGTTCTGCACGATGCCGGCAGTCAGATCGCTTATCTTGAACAGGTCGCCGGCATCGCGCAGCGACTGCCGGGCACCGGCAGGATCAGCCTGTTGCAGGCGCACCAGGGCCTGATTCATCAAGGTGATGCGGCCATTGATGCTGGCCTCCATCTTGCCGACCTGGATCTGCTGATCGGCATTGTCACGCGTCATCGCGCGCAATTGCCGGAGCAACCCGGGTGCGTCGTCGCTGGCGACCATCGCGCGCTTTCGCGTCGGCGGATTGTCGTCACCCACGAGCAGCCGATAGCTGGCCGACTCGCTGTCGCGGATATCGTAGGCAATCTGATAGGTCAGCGCCTTCACCGCGTTCGAATGCACCACCCATCCGACCGCCTGCTGCGTGTCGCGGGCGTTGTTGAGCGTGACCACATACGGCAGCCCGACGATGACCAGCACCGCCAGCAGCAATCCGGCTGTGCGCAAGTTCAAGAGACCCCTGATATTCATACGGCTTGCAACATCCCACCGACCTGCCTGAAGAAATGACCGGGGCATTCTGGCATGTTTTGCCGGGCCCTCCGTCAACGTGGCCGGCGCTGCAGCCACGGCAGCCCGGGTCCGGCCAGGTCACTCGGCACCGCGCCATTCCGGCCCGGACAGCGCAAGCCCGGTCGCCGGCACTTACTCGCGGTAACGACTCATCGCTGCCGGTCGCGCAGCACTGGCTTGCCCCCAGCGCTTGTCGGGTCCGGCCTGCATGGAGAAGTGCAGCTC
>DAIMGD010000291.1:0-977 GCA_036724165.1 Rhodanobacter sp. | reverse complement strand
GCGAGGATTTCCGCATGGCGCAGGAACACCCGATCCAGCGGCTTTCCGTTGAGCGTGACCGCGCCGACGTAGGGATGCGCAGCATCCATCGGCGCCGCGCTCACCGTAAACGTGTGCCCGTTGCCGAGATGCAGCGATGCGCGCGCCACGAACGGCCGGCCGATCGCGTACTCGTCGCTGGCCGGCGTCACCGGGTAGAAGCCGAGCGCGGTGAACACGTACCACGCCGACATCTGGCCGAGGTCGTCATTGCCGGTCAGACCGTCCGGCCGCGGCGCATACTGGCTGTCCATGATCTGCTTCAGCCGCTGCTGCGCCTTCCAGGGCGCACCGGCGTAGTCGTACAGATAGGCCAGATGATGGCTCGGCTCGTTGCCATGCGCATACCAGCCGATCAGGCCGGTGATGTCCTCGACGTTCTTGAAGCGCGCCGGATCGATCTTCACGTCGAACACGCTGTCCAGCTTGGCGACGAATTTCGCATCGCCACCCATCGCGGTGATCAGCCCGGCCACGTCTTGCGGCACGTACCACGAATACTGCCAGGCGTTGCCTTCGGTGTAGTCGCTGCCGTAGCCGGCGACATCCGGATCGAACGGTTCGCGGAATTTGCCATCGCTGAGCCGGGCACGCATGAAGCCGCTGCGCGGATCGTACGCATGCCGCCAGTTGCCCGCGCGCCGGTCGAAGGTGGCCGCGATGGCGGGCTTGCCCATCGCCCTGGCCATCTGCGCCAGCGACCAGTCGTCGTAGGCATATTCCAGCGTCTTCGAGGCGCCCTCCGGCTCCTTGTCGATCGGCACGTAGCCGAGCTTCATGTAGTCGCCGAGATCGCCGTACGGCGCATAGGTCGCGCTGGCCACCATCGCCCGCATCGCCGCATCCGCATCGAAGCCACGCACGCCCTTGATGTAGGCGTCGGCGATCATCGGCACGGCGTGGTAGCCGATCATGCACCACGTCTCCAGCCCCTGGTA
>DAIMGD010000290.1:0-2876 GCA_036724165.1 Rhodanobacter sp. | reverse complement strand
GTCCAGCCCTTCGCGGCCGGCCAGCGAGATCGCGCCGAGCGACTCCGGCTCGTCGGTCTCGCCATCACCGAGGAAGCACCAGATCTTGCGGTCGCTCTTCGGCACCAGCCCGCGATGCTCCAGGTACTTGAAGAACTGCGCCTGGTAGATCGCCTGGATCGGGCCCAGGCCCATCGACACCGTCGGCACCTGCCAGTAATCCGGCATCAGCCACGGGTGCGGATATGACGACAGCGCACGGCCCTTGCCGACCACTTCCATGCGGAACAGGTCGAGCTGGTCCTCGGCCAGCCGGCCTTCGAGGAACGAGCGCGCGTAGATGCCCGGGCTGGAATGGCCCTGATGGAATACCAGGTCGCCCGGATGATCGGCGCTCGGTGCGCGCCAGAAATGATTGAAGCCGACGTCGTACAGCGTGGCGCTCGAGGCGAAGCTGGCGATGTGGCCGCCCAGTTCGCCCGGCTTGCGGTTCGCGCGCACCACCATCGCCATCGCGTTCCAGCGGATCAGCGTGCGGATGCGCCATTCCATCGCCGCATCGCCAGGCATCTTCGCTTCATTGCCGGGCGCGATGGTGTTGACATAGGCGGTGGTCGGATCGAACGGCAGATAGCCGCCGGATCGGCGGGTCGAGTCGACCATGCGCTCGAGCAGGAAGTGCGCGCGCTCGGTGCCATCGTGATGGATCACCGCATCGAGCGAGTCCATCCACTCGCGGGTTTCGGTGGGGTCGATGTCCTGATTGAGGATGTCGTCGAGCTGATCCATGAAGATTCTCCACGGCGCCGTTGCAGCGCCAGGCCTGCTGGGGAATTCCCGCCGCCGGGGATTGCGGCGGGATCAACACCCAAGTCTAGCCGTTGGGCCCCATGGCTGCCAATTTGGAAACCGTGCGCAAGCGCATGGGAGGTGCCGCGGCAATGCCTGCGGCGCTACCGAGCTGCTGCATGATGGCAGATGCAAGCAGGCGCGATGAGTCGTGGCGTGGCATCGTGCAGGCGCCGGTGCAGGTGCCGGCAAAATGCCCGCGCGGCGCCGCGCCAAGAATCATCTCTGCAGGATCGCGATGCTCTGACCCAGGGCGCCCGACGTTCCCCAAGGAGCCGCGGAACTATCGACAAACCGCACGCCCTCGTAGCCGAGCTTGTCGGACCACCACTCGATCTGCGATCGCTCGAGGAACTGGTTGAGATGCGGCAGCGTGGCCGAACGCTGCACCTCGACGGTGGCTTCGAATTGCGACCAGTGGCTGGGCTCGGAAAATTCCAGGAAGGAAAAAACCACCATGCCACCCGGACGCACCACGCGCCGCAGCTCTTCCAGATAGATATAACTTTCGTGGTGCAGCAGATGGGTGAACACGCTGAATGCCGTGGCCATGTCAGCCGATGCGTCGGGCAGCGGGACCCGCAGCGAACGATTCAGGATGAACCGGTAATTTTCCGGGGATTTTTTCTTCGCATACTTGAGCAATGCCTTGACCACATCGATACCGCAATACTCGATGGACATCTGCTGTCCCAGGGCCGAGGCGAGGCGTCCGCTTCCGCAACCCAGATCAACCAGCGACTGGCCATCGCGCAAGCCGGCATAACCCACGATCGCGGCTTCTATCTGGCCGATTTGCTCATATCCGCCGCCGCCCACCGCGCGGCTCATCGCCTCGTCCAGCGAGTATTTCCACATGAGCCGCCTGACCAGCCGCTCGTAATCCTCGATGAAATGAAACTTGGCCATGCTGATCCTGCTCAGAAGAAATGGGGGCGACGGGTTGCCGTGTGTGTGATGCATCGACAACACCACGGGTCCCCGCGCTGCTGTCGTCTACCAGAGGCCGCATCCGCCGATTGTCTTTCAGCCCTGCTGGCGATTCGCCGCGCGGATCTGCGCCTCGACGCAGGCCACCGCGCTCATGTTGACCACGCGGCGCACGGTCGACTGCGGCATCAGGATGTGCGCCGGCTTGGCCACGCCCATCAGGATCGGTCCGATCACTACGCCATCGCTGAGCATGCGGGTCATGTTGTAGGCGATGTTGGCGGCGTCGAGATTGGGGAACACGAACACGTTGGCCTTGTCCTGCAGCCGCGAGTTCGGGAACAGCTTCTCGCGCAGCGCGGGCGTCAGCGCCACATCGGCCTGCATCTCGCCTTCCACTTCGAGTCGCGGTGCGCGGGCGCGGATCAGTTCCAGCGCCTTGCGCATCTTCTTCGCGCCGCAGGTGTCGCGGCTGCCGAAATTGCCGCCGGACAGCAGCGCGATCTTCGGCACGATGCCGAACAGCTTGAGCCGGATCGATGCCTGCAGGGTCGCTTCGGCGATCTGTTCGGGGCTGGGATCGTCCTGCACGTGCGTATCCAAGTAAAAGAACGTGCCCTTGTCGGTGGACACGGCGGCCATCGCCGATGGCTCGCTCACCCCTTCGTCCAGCCCGATGATGTCGCGGATATAGCGCAGCTTGCCCTGGTACTGGCCGACCAGGCCGCAGATCAGCGCATCCGCCTCGCCACGTTCGACCATCAGCGACGCAATCGCGGTGGGCCGTGAACGGATCACCGCCTTGGCCATCGACGGGGTCACCCCGCGACGCTCCATCAGTTGGTGATAGTGCTGCCAGTACGCGTCGAAACGCGGGTCGCTGTTGATGTTGCACAGCTCCACATCCACGCCCAGCTTCAGGCGCAGGCCGGCGCGCTTGACGCGTTTCTCGATCACCTCGGGGCGGCCGATCAGAATGGGTTTTGCCAGACCTTCATCGACCACCACCTGCACGGCGCGCAGCACGGTTTCTTCCTCGCCCTCGGCATACACCAGCCGGCACGGATCGGCCTTGGCGCGCTCGAACACCGGCTTCATCAGCAGGCCGGTGCGGAACA
>DAIMGD010000289.1:0-2886 GCA_036724165.1 Rhodanobacter sp. | reverse complement strand
GGTGTAGACCGTGCCGGGCACTGCCGGCGGAGGAGCCGCGCGATGCTCAAGATAAGCCGCCGGATCGGCCACGAACTTTTCGCGACAGCGCGCTGCGCAGAAGTAGTACGCGTGACCGGCATGCCCGGCGTGGTGTTTCGCAGAGTGCGGATCCACCTGCATGCCACAGACCGGATCGGTTGCCATCCCGTTCGCAGGCTTGTCGTCGCGATCGCAGCAGGAAGCGCGATCGTCCATCACGACACCGCTTCATCGGTCAGCGCACGCAGGATCGGACACTGCTCCGGCTTGCCATGCCCCGGACAGGATTCCACCAGCTGCGCCAGCCCATCGCGCACCCGCTGCAGTTCGGCAATCCGCAATTCGATCGCCGCCAGCCGCTGCTGCGCCCGCTGCTTCACCGCCTTCACCCCGCGCTGCCGATCCGCCGACAACGCCAGCAGCTCGCGGATCTCCTCCAGCGTGAAGCCCAGATCCTTGGCGCGCCGGATAAAGCGCAACTGCGCGATCGTGCCCTCGCCATAGCTGCGATAGCCCGAGGCGCGTCGCACCGGTTCGGGCAGCAGGCCCTCGCGCTCGTAGTAACGGATCGTGTCGATCGCCACGCCGACGCGCTTGGCGACGGCTCCGATGGTGAGTGAGGCGTGTGGTGTGTTCATGCCACAAGTCTAGACCCATGATCCAGGTCCAGGGTCAAGCGCCCTGTCGAATGCACGGCCACAAGCCAGCGGCCAGCTGGATGCCATCGCTCCCGCAGGAGTCGATAGCTCGCCGCCTACCGTGACTTTTGTGCTCATGGTTCAGCGCTTGAGATTTCCAACTTTCGGGCTGCTTCTGAATATCCGCCGCCAGCAACGGACATTCCCTGACTCAAGCCGCTATCCGACGCCCAATCGACGCGACAGCTTGCCCAGCAACTCCACACATTCCCTGATGCGCAGCAGCCAGGTCGCCGCGAAATAGACCACGCCGTAGATACCGAGCACATAGACCGCGGTGAGTATCGGGCCGTGGCTCGGCACCAGGTATTCGACCGCGCACGCGGCGACGGCAGCCAGGCACGCCGCCGACCACAGCTTGAACATCATCCGGATCGACACGCCGGTCGGGCCAAGCAGCCGGTTCAGCTTGCTGCGCAACATGTGGAACTCGATCCAGCCAGCCACGCCGGCCGACGCGGTGAGGCCGACGACGCCCCACTGCGCGGGCAGGCCCAGCATCGCCGGCAGCAGCAGGGCGCTGGCGAGGCCGAGTACCGCGGTCACCAGCAGCCGCACCAGCGCGAAGCGCAACGGTGTCCGCGTATCGCGCATCGCATAATAGGTCGACGAATACAGACGTCCAAACGTCGAGGCAAGCAGTCCCACGCCCGAGCCGGCAAGGATCGCCCACACGTACCAGGAATCCCTGCTGGTGAATTTTCCGGACTGGTACAGCGCCGCGACGATCACATTGCCCAGCGCAAAAAACGCCATCGACGACGGCACGATGAAGAACGCGATGCGTTCCAGCCCGTCGTTCAGCCGCACGGAAAGCTTCGCCGTGGTGGCCTCATCCAGGAGCCCGTGCCCGGCCATCCGCGACAAGGTCGGCAACTCCGCGGCCGATACCGCCATGCCGAACAGGCTGATCGGCAGCATGTTGATCGAGGACGCCGTGGTGATCGCCGCCATCGCGCCGCTGCCAAGCAGCGTGGAGATCGCCTGGTCCACGAAGGCGCTGATCTGCACCACGCCGCGGCCCACCGCCACCGACATGAAGCTGCCACCGACCTGCCGCACATGCACGTTCCGCCAGTCGAAGCGCAGCGGCATGCCGGGGACCAGCTTCAGCACCGAGGGAAGCTGGACGAGAAACTGCAGCAGGCAGCCCAGCACGGTGCCCCATGCCAGGTACACGATCAGCCTTTCGCCCGGCAGGTTGCGGAAGATCAGCAGCGTCGCGATCATCGACAGGTTCCACACCACCGGCGCGACGTACGACAGGAAGAACTTGTGGTGGCTGTTGAGAATGCCCAGGCACCACGCCGACCAGACCAGGATGCCGGTACCGGGGAACAGGATCCGCACGATCAGGATCGTCAGCTCCCGCTTCTCGCCCACGTAGCCGGGCGCGACCAGCCACAGCAGCCATGGCGTGGCCACCACGCCGAGCGCAACGATCACCGCGATCAGCAAGGCCAGGATCGCCGCTATCGCGCCGGCCAGGCGCCCGGCCTCCTCGCGCTTGTCCTGCGCCAGCAGCCTGGCGTAGACCGGGATGAAGGACGCCGAAAGCACGCCTTCACCAAACAGATTTTGCAGGAAATTGGGGATGCGCAGCGCCGCACTGAAGACGTCGGCAATGTCCGACAGGCCGAAGTAGTGCGAAAACACCCGCTGGCGCACCAGGCCGAAGATGCGGCTGCACAGGATGCCTGCACCCACCAGCACCGCATGTCGTCGCCCCGCCTCGGCCATGTCCGTCCCTGCTTTCAAATATGTAGCCTAGCATTGCGGCGACTATCGACCTGATCTTGAATGCCCGCCACGACCCGACGCGCCGATGCTCACGCCGCCGCATCCTCGGCCGCCACGAAGCCGCCGGTCTGCCGTTTCCATAGCCGCGCATACAGGCCTTCGTGCGCGATCAGCTCGGCGTGCGTGCCACTTTCGACGATCAGTCCCTTGTCCAGCACCACCAGTCGGTCCATCCGCGCGATGGTGGACAGCCGGTGCGCGATCGCGATCACGGTCTTGCCCTGCATCAGAATGTCGAGGCTGTCCTGGATCGCCGCCTCGGCTTCGGAGTCCAGCGCGGAGGTGGCTTCGTCGAGCACCAAGATCGGTGCATCCTTCAGCAGCACGCGGGCGATCGCGATGCGCTGGCGCTGGCCACCCGAAAGTT
>DAIMGD010000288.1:0-2906 GCA_036724165.1 Rhodanobacter sp. | reverse complement strand
GGCGGGTGTCTTCATGCCGAGCGCCTGATGCGGGCGTCGGTGGTTGTAGCACGCGATCATGGTGGCGAGACTACGGCTTGTTGGTAACCTTCGACTTCAATTTGGCTGCGAAACGAAACGGGTAGTGATCACTTGGAAAAGCATTACATCCTGGCGATTGATCAGGGCACGACCAACTCGCGTGCGATGCTGTTCGATCGCAACGGTCGCGTTGCCGGATCGGCGCAGCGCGAATTCCGCCAGATTTTCCCGCAGCCCGGCTGGGTCGAGCATGACCCGTACGAGATTCTCGCAAGCGTGCGCGCGACGGTCGCCGAAGTGCTTGCCTCTGCCCGGATGGGTGCTGATCAACTTGCCGGTATCGGTATCACCAATCAGCGCGAAACCGCGGTGGTCTGGGAGCGTCGCTCGGGAAAACCGATCCACAACGCGATCGTGTGGCAATCGCGGCAGAGTCTGACAATCTGCGAACGACTGGAAACGGACGGTTATGGGCCCTTGGTGCGCGAAAAGACCGGGTTGCTGATCGATGCCTACTTTTCCGGCAGCAAGATCCGCTGGATTCTTGATCAGGTCGACGGCGCCCAGGCACGAGCAGAACGTGGCGAACTGTTGTTCGGCACGATCGACACCTGGCTGATCTGGAATCTCACCGGCGGCAAGCTGCATGTCACCGATGTCAGCAACGCCGCCCGCACGCTGCTCTACGACATTCATGCAGGATGCTGGGACGACGAGTTGCTGCGCATGCTGGATATCCCCCGCTGCATGTTGCCGCAGGTGAAGTCATGCAGCGAAGTCTATGGATACACCGCGCGTTCGGAGCTTTTCGGCTGTGAAGTGCCAATCAGCGGTGTGGCAGGCGATCAGCAGGCGGCGCTGTTCGGCCAGGCCTGCTTTGAGCCAGGCATGGCCAAAAACACCTACGGCACGGGCTGCTTCATGCTGATGCATACCGGTGCCGTGGCGGTGCCATCGCGGCATGGCTTGCTGACCACGATCGCCTGGGAGCTGGATGGCGCGGTCGAGTACGCACTGGAGGGCAGCATCTTCGTCGCCGGTTCGGTCGTGCAGTGGTTGCGCGATGGTTTGCACATGCTGGAACACGCCAGCGATTCGCAGACGTGCGCGCAGAGTGTGTCGTCCAGCGAAGGCGTGTATCTGGTGCCGGCGTTCGTCGGTCTTGGTGCGCCGTACTGGCGCAGCGACGTGCGTGGCGCGATGTTCGGCTTGTCGCGCGGCACCCGCAAGGCCCACGTGGTGCGCGCCGCGCTCGAGTCGATGGCTTACCAGTCGCGCGACGTGCTGGCCGCGATGGAGGCCGATGCCGGTATTCCATTGAAGGAGTTGCGTGCCGACGGCGGTGCGATCGCCAACGATTTCATGGCGCAATTCCAGAGCGACATGCTCGGCGTACCGGTCTTGCGCCCGCGGGTGCAGGAAACCACGGCACTGGGTGCTGCGTATCTGGCGGGTCTGGCGGTAGGCTTCTGGGATGATCGGGCGCAGATCGCCAAACTGTGGCAGATGGATCGGCGCTTTCAGCCCGGGATGGATGAAGTGGAGCGCGAGCGCCTGTATCGAGGCTGGCAGGATGCGGTGAACGCGACCATGGGGTTTCGTGTCGATTGATATCGATGAGCCTCCCGACAAGGCATGCCGGGAGGCTGCATGAGCCAACGCACGGGCGCTGCGATCAATCCAGCGCGTAACCGAACTGATCGAGGAATTCCGCAGCGAACTCGGCGTAGCTGAAACGCTGGTTCTGGGTGCCCGGATGCTCCACCTTCAACGCGCCCATCAGTGACGCCATGCGGCCCACGGTTGGCCAGTCCTTGCCGCGCATGATGCCGAAGATCAGGCCGGCGCGATAAGCATCGCCGCAACCGGTGGGATCGACAATCTGGCGCTCGCGCGCTGGTGGAATCTGATAGGTGTCGGCACCGACATGGATGATCGAGCCGCGTGGCCCGCGAGTCACGATGTACGCGGTCACTCGGTCGGCGATCTCGACAGCGCTCCAGCCGGTGCGGGCCTGCAGCAGTTGGGATTCGTAGTCGTTGACGATCACATAGGTGGCTTTTTCGATCATCGAGCGGAATTCGTCGCCGCTGAACAACGGCATCGCCTGACCCGGATCAAAAATGAACGGCACGCCACGCGCGGCGAACTCGTCCACATGCTGCAGCATCGCCTCGCGGCCATCGGGCGCAACGATCGCGAAGTCGATCTCGGGGATGTCACGCACATGGTTGTCCTGGGCGCTGGACATCGCGCCAGGATGAAAGGCGGTGATCTGGTTGTTGTCCAGATCGGTGGTGATGAAACACTGCGGGGTGAACTGGTCGTCGAATTCGCGCACGCAGTCGAGCCGGATGCCGCATTGCTCCAAGTGCTTGCGATACGGCGCAAAATCCTGGCCTACGGCGGCCACGGGCAGCGGATCGCCGCCCAGCAGTTTGAGGTTGTAGGCGATGTTGCCGGCACAGCCGCCGAATTCGCGACGCATTCTGGGCACCAGGAACGACACATTCAGGATGTGCATCTGGTCGGGCAGGATGTGATTTTTGAACTGATCCTGGAACACCATGATGGTGTCGTAGGCCAGCGATCCGCAGATGACGGCAGACATGATGTGAGGGAGTCCCCGGGCAAAATGGAAGGGCCGCGGGTGGCGCGCTCAGGTGAACGACGAACCAGTGGATTCGGCCAAAGGATGGATCGTACCGGCATCTGGCGCTCAAGGCGACTTTCCGCACCGGGGCACGGCGCATTTTCAACGCGTCAAATGGACTTAGGGCGGTGTTGCGCAAAGGTTTCTTAACGTCATTGTCCTTGCGCATGTGCAGCGCGCTGACTAGACTGGCGAGCTTACTTTTTAGCCAAGCCGACCCACGGCGGACCCA
>DAIMGD010000287.1:0-2921 GCA_036724165.1 Rhodanobacter sp. | reverse complement strand
CGGTCGGCCAGCACCATCAGCAACGCCGCCGATTCCGACAGCGGCCGTCCGTCGATCACCAGCGTCGGCACCACGCCGCGCGGATTGAGCTTCAGATAGTCCGGATCGCGCTGTGCATCGCTGTCGAAATCGACCAGCCGCAATTCATGCGGCGCGCCGATCTCCAGCAGCGCCAGATGGACCACCATGCTGGCGGTGCCGGGGGAATAGTAGAGGGTGTACATGGCGCCTCCGTCAGTGCGCGGGATGGTGTGATCTTGGCGGTGGCTCACCCTTCGCGCAACAAACGCATCGGCGACGTCCGCGTCACCTTGCGCGTCCCGGCCAGGCCCAGCAGCATCACCACGAACGCCGCGCCAAGCGCGGCGAAGGCAAGCGGCCACAGCGGCGGCACGAAACCGTCGATATGAAACACCGCGTGGCCCAGCCACCATCCGGCACCGGCGGCACCGAAGGCGGCAGTGAGGCCGGCGATCAGGCCGAGCAGCGCGAATTCACAGGCGGCGGCGACGCGCAGCTGGTTGCGGCGGGCGCCGAGCGTGCGCAGCAGCGCGGCTTCATGGCGGCGTTCGGCCGCGCTGGCGGCGAGCGCGGCAGCCAGCACCAGCGCGCCGGCGAGCAGGCTGAAGCCGAGGATCCAGCGCACCGCGTTGCCGACGCGATCGACGATCTCGCGCACGCGGTCGAGCAGCGAGTCGACGTCGATCAGGCTGAGGTTGGAGTAGTCGCGCGATAGCTGCGCCAGTTGCGTGGCGTGCCCGCGCGGCAGATGGAAACTGGCCAGCCAGGTATGCGGCAGGCCGCCGGCATGGGCCGGATCGAGCAGCAGGAAGAAGTTGACCCGGAACGAACTCCAGTCGACCTTGCGGATGCTGCCGATCCTGGCGTCGATGCTGCCTTCGCCGACGTTGAAGCTCAGCGTGTCGCCGACCTTCAACGCGAACATGTCCCGCCACATGGTGTCGATGGAGACCTCGGCCCGGGCCGGATGCGCGCCTTGCCAGTGACCGGCGATCAGCTGATTGCTCGGCGGCAAGGCATCGGCCCAGGACAGTCGCAGCTGGCGATCGGCCCAGTCCCTGGCACGCTCGTCGGCGAAGCTGATCGTGTCGACCGGCTTGCCGTTGATTGCGCTGAGCTTGCCGACCGCCAGCGGCAACATGTTGAGCTTTTCGCCGCCGATGCTGGCCAGTGTCTTCTCGAAGCCGGCGCGTTGATCGTCCTGCAGGTTCAGCGCGAACCAGTTCGGCGTGTCCGCCGGCAGCTCCTGCCGCCAGCCCTGCAGCAACGCCGGCGCGACGATCGCGAGCAGCAGCAGTGCGCACAGGCCCAGGCTGAGTGCGGTCGCCTGGATCAGGCTCAGGCCACGTCGCCGTGCCAGCGCGGCGAGGCCGAGCCGCAGCGCCGGATGAGCGCCGGGTGCCACGCGTCGGGCAAGCCACAGCAACAGTGCGGCCAGCAGTGCTGCCACCACCGCAACGCCGAACAGGCTGGCGGCGAGAATGCCGGCCAGCTTGAACGAATCGCTCTGGCTCCAGATCAAGCCCAGCGCAACCAGCAGCGGGATCAGATAGAGAGCATCGAAACGCCGCGCCCGCCGCGTCACGCTCTGACGGAACACGGCTACCGGCGGCACGTCGGCCAGTCGCACCAGCGGCGGCAGCGCAAAGCCGGCCAGCACGGCGATGCCCATGGCCGCGGCGGCGAATGAAGGCGCCAGCGGCAGCACGGTCGGTACGCTGCTGAACAATTCGCTGGCGAGCAGCCATGCCAGCTGCGACAGTCCCAGCGCCAGCAGCAGGCCGAGCGTGGCAGCAGGAAGGGCGAGCGCGCCAAGCGTACCCAGCAGCAAACCCAGCACGCGCCGCCGCGACGTGCCCAGCGCGCGCAGCAGCGCGACTTCGGCAGTCTTGCGCCGCGCGTAACGTTGCGCGGACAGCGCGATGGCGACGCCGGCCAGCAGTGCCGACAGCAACGCCGTCAGGCGCAGGAATGCGCCGGCTCGATCGAACGCCGTGCGCATGCGTTCCTGGGTCTGCTCCGGGGTGATCAGCTCGGCGCCCTGCGGCAATCGGGTCGACTGCGCCCAGTCGCGCCAGCCCTGCACCGCAGCGGGATCACCGGCCAGCAGCAGGCGATGGCGGGCACGGCTGCCGACGCCGAGCAGTCCGGCCTGTTCGGCATCGGCCAGGCTCATCAACGCGCGCGGTGCCAGCGCAAACAGTTCGCCGCCGTCCGGCTGACGCAGCAGTTCGGCGCGGATGGTCAGCTCGCGACCGCCCAGCTGCAATTGCTGGCCGACCTTGAGATTCAACGCGACCAGCGCGCGATGATCGAGGTAGACCGCGCCCACCGCCGGCGCATGGCCGTTGTACGAATGATTTTTCGCATCGCTCAGCTCCAGCGTGCCGCGCAAGGGATAGTGCTGATCGCTGGCCTGCACGTCGAGCAGCTGGGTTTGCTGGTGCGCGAACGCCACGCTGGGAAAGCTGGCGGTGTCGGTGATGCTCAGGCCACGCCGTTTCGCCTCGGTGGCAAAACTGTCCGGCAAGCTCTGCGGCGATTCGATGCCGATGTCGCCGCCGATCAATTCGGCCGCGCTGGCCAGCATGCCGCGTTCGATCCGCGCCGCCAGCGTGGCGACCACGCCCAGTGCGACCACCGCGAGCACTAGCGAGGCGGCCAGCGTGCGCAGCTCCGGCAAATGCCATTCACGGCGCAGGCTGCGCAGGGCCAGCAGCAGAAGCCTCATGCGCGCGCGCTCAGGCTGGGCGGCACCACGCGGCCTTCTTCCAGTTCGATCCGGCGATCGCAGCGTGCGGCCAGCGTCGCATCGTGGGTCACCAGGATCAGCGTGGTGTGGTGATCGCGGTTCAGCGCAAACAGCAAGTCGCAGACATGGTGGCCGGTGCGCTGGTCGA
>DAIMGD010000286.1:0-2927 GCA_036724165.1 Rhodanobacter sp. | reverse complement strand
GCTTCATGCCGATCAACCACATGGTCGTGGCCAGCCGCAGCTTCTGCGATCGCGAACCGGATGCGGTGCGCGAGGCCTATCGGCTACTGGCGGAAGCCGATCGCCGCACATGCGCTTCCGATGGCGGTCCACAGCCCACCGTGTTCGGCTTCGATGCGCTTCGGGGCCCCGTCCAGTTCGTCATCGACCGCTGCATGGAGCAGGGGCTGCTGCCGCATTACCTCGATGTCGACGAGGTATTCGGTCCCGCGCGGAAGCTGCTCGGCAACGCTGGTCGATCGAAGCAAGACGCGCCAAGCGAACCACGCTCACCATCGCCGCATGTGCGGTGCAACCACCTTTTTGTGAAGAAGCCGCAGTCATGACCAAACTCACCATCGATGCGGCGCAGGCAAGTCGGATCCGCATACGCAAGCCATTCTACCGCGACCTCACTTTCCAGGTGCTTGCCGGCATGGCACTAGGCATTGCGGTGGGCGCACTCGCGCCGGACATCGGGCACCAGCTCAAGCCGCTGGGCGACGTCTTCATCCGGCTGATCCAGATGGTGGTCGGATTGATCATCTTCTGCACCGTCACTCATGGCATCGCCAGCGTGCGCGACCTGGGCAAGGTAGGCCGTATCGCGATCAAGGCGATGATTTATTTCGAGGTGATCACCACCATCGCGCTGGTGATCGGCCTGGTCACGATCAACATTCTCAAACCGGGCGTCGGCATGCATATCGACCCGACTTCATTTCACACCGCAGTCGCCAGCAAGATCGCAGCTGTGCCGCAGCCGGTAGGCATGGGCGAATTTCTGATCAACCTGGTACCAAAGTCGGCCATACAGGCGTTCGCCCAAGGCGAGATCCTGCAGATTCTGGTGTTCTCGGTGCTGTTCGCCTGCGGCTTGGCCTCGCTGGGCGACAAGGCGCAGCCCGTACTGAATGTGGTCGACACGATCTCCAAGACCCTGTTCTGGATCATCCGCATGGTGATGAAGATCGCGCCGATCGCCGCCTTCGGCTCCATCGCATTTACCGTGGCGAAGTTCGGTCTGCATTCGCTGGTGCCGCTGGCGGCACTGATCGGCGAGTTCTACCTGACCGTGGTGCTGTTCTTCCTGCTGGTGCTCACGCCGGTCTCGCTGTACGCCGGCTTCAACCTGCTCAAGCTGATGCGCTACATCCGCGAGGAACTGGTGCTGGTGCTGGGCACGAGCTCCTCGGAGAGCGTGTTTCCGCAGCTTACCGCCAAGCTCACGAAGCTTGGCGTCGACGAATCGGTGGTGGGCATGGTCCTGCCCACCGCCTACAGCTTCAATCACGACGGCACCTGCCTGTACTTCGCCGCAGTCAGCGTGTTTCTGGCGCAGGCCACCGGCACCGCGCTGGGTTGGGAACAGCAACTGGGGCTGCTGGCCATTCTGCTGTTCACCTCCAAGGGCGGTGCCGGGGTCTCCGGCTCGGCCATTGCCGTGCTGGCCATGACCCTCGCCGCCACCAAGACCATTCCGGTCGGTTCAATCGCGCTGGTGCTCGGCATCCATCGTGTGCTGTCGGCCGCCTTCGTGTTCACCAATATCGCCGGCAACGCCGTCGCTACGATCGTCGTCGGTAAGTGGGAGAAAGCCATCGATCGCGAGCAGTTCGAGTCGGAACTCGAACTCGGTTACGAGAACGCCTGACCCACAAACCATCCGCGCAGTCGCGTCAGAAACTCGCGACGCCGCAGCGTCGCGTGACAGAGGGGATTTGCCCATGCATCACACCGCCATCAGCTTTGCCGTCCTGGCCACACTCGCCGCCGGCAGCGCCACCGCCGGCACTCCCGCCGGCACTCCCGCCTTTTCCGCACCGGCCACCAGCGTCCCGACCGCGACCGTCGACGGAGCCACCGCGCCCGGCCACGCGGCTGAAAAGAAGAGCAAGGCCAAGGGGCCGCTGGCACCGCTGGCCAAGCGGCTGGCCAGCCACGGCGTCTACCTGCGCGCCAACCTGATCGACCAGTACGCCGACGCCACCACCGGCGGCGTGAAGCAGGGGCATACCAATGTCGGCCAGTTCAACGTCGGCGCGGATATCGACCTCGGCAAGGCCTGGGGCCTCACCGGCGGTTCGTTCCATTTCACCGTCTATCGCGACTACGGCCATGGTCTCAATCACGACCTCTCAGGCACCTTCGTCAAGCAGCAATACATCTACAAGAACGAGTACACACGCTGGCACCTGGGCCTGTTCGCCTACGAGCAGAAGCTCCTGAACGATCGTCTGGACATCATCGTCGGCCGCCTGGGCACCACCAGCTACTACGCCCATCTGGCCACCAACTGCCAGTTCCAGGCAGGCATCCATTGCGGCGTGCCGCGACTGGTCAACTCGGAAGGTGGCTACGCGCTGCTCCCCTCGGCCACCTGGGGCGCCAACGTCCGCTATCGCCCCACGCCTCACACTTACGTCGAGACCGGCATGTACGAGGTCAACCCGACCACGTCGGCCAGCAACGGCCTGGACTTCTCCACCGCCAATGCCACCGGCGTCACCGTTCCGTTCGAGATCGGCTACGCGAAGACCGATCTCGCCACCACCCGCTATCCGTTCGAACTCAAGTTCGGCGGCTACGTCAGCAATGCGCCGCGCACCGATCCCTACTACAACACCCACGGACTCTCGCGCGGGCTCCACGGCGGTGGCGCACGCGAGGTCGACAGCAAGCGCGACGGCGTCTACTTCATGGGTGATCGCGTGGTATGGCGGCCGGACCCGGCCCGCGACGAGAACATCAACGTCTTCGCCGGCATTGCCCAGCAACTGGAGGAAACCGAGATCATGCGCCAGCAGATCTATACCGGCTTCGTCTGGACTGGCCCGTTCCGCAGCCGCTCGCGCGACACCGTCGGCCTGTCCGTCTCGTATTTCACCCTCACCCCGCGTGAGCTCGAG
>DAIMGD010000285.1:0-2939 GCA_036724165.1 Rhodanobacter sp. | reverse complement strand
GCACCCGCAGCTCGATCACGTTGATGCGATAGAACAGATCCTGGCGGAACTGGCCTTGCTCGACCAGCTGGCCGAGGTTCTTGTGGGTGGCGGAAAGAATGCGCACATCCACCGGGATCTCGTCGCGGCCACCGATCGGGCGCACCGCCTTTTCCTGGATCGCGCGCAGCAGCTTGACCTGCATGTGCAGCGGCAGCTCGGCGACTTCGTCGAGGAACAGGGTGCCGCCCTGGGCGGCCTGGAACAGGCCTTCCTTGTCGCTGCCGGCGCCGGTGAAGCTGCCCTTGCGATGGCCGAAGAATTCGCTTTCCATCAGTTCGGAGGGAATCGCGCCGCAGTTGACCGGCACGAACGGTCCGCTGGCGCGCGGGCCCTGTTCGTGGATCAGCCGCGCGACCAGCTCCTTGCCCACGCCCGATTCGCCGGCGATGTACACCGGGGCCTGGTTGCGCGCCAGCTTGCCGATGGTGGCGCGCACCTGCTGCATGGCTGGCGAATCGCCGATCAGGCGTTCACTGGAGTCGTTGGTTTTCGCCGCGGCGCCGCCATTGCGTTTTTCCTCGGCCAGCCGCAACGCGGTACGCACCAGGCCGCGCAGCATCTGGATGTCGACCGGCTTGGAGACGAAATCGAACGCGCCCGCCTTCAGGGCATTCACCGCGGCATCGACGTTGCCGTAGGCGGTGATCATCGCGACCGGCGTATCCGGGCAGGTCTCGGCAATCAGCTCGATGATCTGCTGGCCGTTGCCATCGGGCAGCCGCATGTCGGTGAAGCACAGGTCATAGCTGCGTTCGGCCAAGGCGCGACGCGCTTCGGCCACCGTACCTACGGCGTCGACCTGCAGATCCATCCGGCCCAGCGTGATGGTCAGCAGCTCGCGAATGTCGCGTTCGTCGTCAATGACCAGAACGGTCTGTGCAGTCATGGGCTTCTTTGGACAGGGCTAGGGAGTTGATGCAGGTTACTAGGGCAGGCCAAAAGGTCAACGCGCGGCGGTCTGGGCGGTTTCGGTCGAATCCGCCGGGCTGCGTGCCGGCGGCGTCAGCACCAGCCGGAAGCAGCTGCCACCACCAGCCACGCGCACATACTCCAGCGCCGCCTGGTTGGCCTCGCTCATCTGCCGCGCCAGGTACAGGCCCAAGCCCGGTGCCGTACTCATGCGTGGTGTAGAACGGCTCGAAGATCTGCGCGGCCACCTTGGGTGCGATGCCGGGGCCGCGGTCGATCACCTCGAGGATCGGCACGCCGTGCTCGCCTTGCCGGGTCACCACCATCACCCGCGCCGGTTCGCCGGGGAGTCGGCCATAACGCAACGCGTTCTGCACCAGATTCCACACCACCTGCTGCAACTGCTGCGGGTCAGCCACCGCCGTCACCGGCGCGCCGGTGCTGGCGATCACCCGCAGCGAATCGACGCCCAGGTCGTTGCCCTCGCTGTACTCCTCGACGAAATCCTGTGCCCAGTTGCCCAGGTCCAGCGTTTCCGGCCGCGAGCGTTCGCGGCGCGACAGCTGCAGGATGTTCTCGATGATCTCGTTGAGCCGGATGCAATGGTTGTTGATGATCTCGACCATGCGCTGGTCGGTGCTGTCCATGCTTTTCGACTCGGCCAGCAATTGCGCGGAGTAGCGGATCGCCGCCAGCGGGTTGCGGATCTCGTGCGCGATCGAGGCGGACAACCGGCCCAGCGAGGTGAGCGTGAGCTCCTCCGCGCGGCGCGACAGCAGCGAGGTGTCGTCGAGGAAGATCAGCACGTGCGAGTCGTCGTTCGGTGCCAGCCGGGTGAAGCGTGGCACCACTTCGGGTACGCCGTCGGCGAGCTGGGTGGCGGTTTCGTCCAGCTTTCCGGAAGTCATCCAGTGATACAGCCGGCGCGACAGTTCCGGCGCCAGCTGGCCCAGGTCGCGCTGGTCGGCGCCGGGGTTGCCCATCAGCATCCACGCCGATTCGTTGATCTGGTGGATGCGGTTGGCGTCGTCCACCAGCAGCACGCCGGTCTTCATGCGGCGGATGATCAGCTCGTTGATCTGCGACAGGTTGGCCAGGTCGGTGCTGCGTTGTTCGGCCAGCGCCTCGGTGGCGCGCAATTGCCGTCCCAGCACATGGCACAGCGTGGTGCTGGCGAAATAGGCCAGGCCAAACAGCGCCGCTTCCAGCAGGTCGCGGTCGCCCGGGTGGTTGTCGGTGGAGGTGCCGAAAAACGTATGCCCGAGCACGCCCAGCGTGGCCAGCGCGGCAAAGAAGCTGGACAGTCGCAGTGGCAGGATCAGCGCGCCGGCGCTCAGGTTCACCGCCAGCATCATCGCGATGCCGATGCGCGCGTCGTGCATGGCGGCGATCGCCAGCACCGCCGCTGCGATGTCCACGACCAGCATCATCGATACCGCCATGGTGGCATACGCCATGCTGCGGCGATTCAGCAGCATGGCGATCAGTGCAAACACCAGGTACAGCGCGGCCACGGTGCGCGCGAAGTCCGGTCTGCCCAGTTCGGGCCAGCCCATGCCTGCCGGGCTGAAGGCCAGGCCGACATAGACCAGCGCCTGCACCAGCCGGAACACGTTGAGGAACGTGAGCTCGTGGCGAATCGTGGCGGTACCTGCGCGCGTGGTGGAGAGAGGTGACGTGCTGGACACGCGGCGGACACTCCAAGGCGGTTCCGCCGAGTATAGACGGGCTGATCGGCGATGTGCCGGTGCGTCAAGGCGCGGGAAACCGGCCTGCAGGGCGGCCAAAACACGCCACCCTTTCCATTGCCGCCCGCTTCCGCGAAAATAGGCGGCCGTATTGCGCGGTTTTTGCCATCTCGCATCGCTGCGTACTGCATTTCGGCAGCGCGTCACTCCGCCGTCCGACCTTCCTGACCCACGCTGCGGTACATGCGTGCGGCCGCCATCGTTTTTCCGTTCGCTCGAGGTATCGAATGAATTTCCACG
>DAIMGD010000284.1:0-2980 GCA_036724165.1 Rhodanobacter sp. | reverse complement strand
ATCGGCCTGACCACGACACGCGCGGCCAGCGTGCGCGGCATGGCGCAGGCGTTGCTCGACGGCCGCGTGGATTTTCGCGCCGGGCAATCGCTGGACGAATTCGTCGCACGCTGGGTTGCGCTGCCCGGCATCGGCGAATGGACCGCGCATTACATGGCGATGCGTGCGTTGAGCGAGCCGGATGCGTTCCCGGCAGCAGACCTGATCCTGCGTCGCGAGGCGACGAAAGACGCGCTGCCACTCAGCACGAAGGCGCTGACACTGCGCGCGGATGCGTGGCGACCGTGGCGGGCCTACGCCGTAATGCACCTGTGGCGCGGCGCCTCGGATGCGGCGCCAGCGCCACGCGCGCCGCGCAAGAGAAAAGCGGAGCCGAGCCGATGACGAACATGGCGGAGCTCATCCATTACGACGAGATGGACAGCCCGGTCGGCAGCTTGCGACTGGTCGCGGACAGCCATGGTCTGCGCGAGGTCCGCTTCGAGCGCGAACGCCATCCGAAGCAGGCGCAGCCAGACTGGATCCGCGCGGCCGCACCCCTGACGTTCGCGCGCGTGCAGCTGGAGGAGTATTTCGCCGGCACGCGCCTGCAGTTCGAGCTGCCGCTGCATCCGCTCGGCACGCCGTTCCAGCTGGCGGTGTGGGAGGAACTCGGCAGGATTCCGTACGGCGTCACGATCAGCTATGGCGAGCTGGCCCGACGGATCGAGCAGCCGAACGCGGTGCGTGCGGTCGGTGCCGCGAACGGGCGCAATCCGTTGCCGATCATCCTGCCGTGCCATCGGGTGATCGGCAGTGATGGCAGCCTCACCGGCTTCGGTGGCGGCCTGCCGACGAAGCGCTTCCTGCTGTCGATGGAGGACCGCATCGCCCGCGGCGACCTGTTCGGCGGTCCGCGCCGGTAGCCGGTCGACACGCCCGGCGATGAACCAGCGGCGCGCTGGTCCTGCCGCGAGGGTGTGCCCGGCGACCGATCAACCGCCGCTGCGCGCGCTTGCCGGCCGGCTCTGCGGCAACACGCGTGGCAGCGCTGCCGCATTCTGCCGATTCAGCAGCTCCTGCTGCTGCGCGCGATCAAGATCCTGTCGCGCACGATCAGCCTGATCGAGCTGCTGCTGCATGCCCGGGTCACTCGCCGACGGGCGCCGGGCATTGTCCGCCACACCCTGGCGCAGCTGTTGTTCCAGCTGGCTCTTCTGCAACTGATCGCGCAGCTGTTGCTGCTGCATGCTCTGCTGCTGGAACTGCGCGTTCGGCGATGGCGCGATGACGACCGCGCGCGGCGCAGGCTTGATCGGTGTGGTCGTGGTGGACTGCCAGGCGCCGGCGGCGCCGAGCGGCGCCAGTGCCAGCGCACCGAGCAGCAACGTACGCCACAGCAGATGATGTTCAGAGCACGAGGCAAGAGATGTAATGGTCATGACACTGCGCGATCATGCGGGAGGGTTCGTGCATCGTAGGATTCCATCCATGAAAATCTTGTTTCGGCTGCTGCTGTGTGCATTCGCGGCATGCAGTGGCAGCTGCGCGATGCAGCGGCCGGCAACCATCGCCGCCGCCCCGGCGAACACCGGCCAACCCGCGCCGCTGCTGTTGATCTCGATCGATGCCTATCGCTACGACTATATCGAACGCGGACTCAGCCCCACCCTGACGATGCTTGCGAAGCACGGCGTGCATGCCGCCTCGATGCAGCCATCGTTTCCGTCGCTGACGTTTCCGAACCACTACACGATCGTCACCGGCCTGCGCCCGGATCACCACGGCATCGTCAACAACACCATGTTCGACCCGCGACTGGGCAAGTTCTCGCTGAGCAACCGCAAGGCCGTCAGCGACGGCCGCTGGTGGGCCGCCGGCACGCCAATCTGGGAAACCGCGGACCAGCATGGCCTGCGCACCGCGACGATGTTCTGGCCGGGCTCCGAGGCGGATATCCACGGCCACCATCCGGACTACTGGAGGCCGTTCGATGAAAAGGTGACGGCGGACCAGCGCGTGGATCAGGTGCTGGCCTGGCTGGATCTTCCGGCCGCCCGGCGACCGAGCTTCCTCACCCTGTATTTCGACGCGGTCGATCATGCCGGCCACAAATTCGGACCGGACACGCCGCGGGTGAACGCCGCGCTGCGCGAGACCGATGCCGCGATGGCGCGGCTGCTGCGTGGACTGAAACAACGCGGCCTGTTCGACCGCATCAATCTGATCGTGCTGGCCGATCACGGCATGGCCAGCGTGCCGCTGAGCCACAGCGTGATGATCGATACGCTGATCCCGCTCGATCGCGTGCAGCAGGTCAACCTGGGCATCCTGGCCGGGTTCAATCCGAAAGATCGCAGCCCGCGATCCGCCGGTGCATTCGCGGCGATCGAACGCCAGCTCGAACAGCCGCAGCGGCACATGCAGTGCTGGGACAAGACGCGGGTGCCGGCCCGCCTGGCCTACGGCAGCAATCCGCGCGTGCCGCAGCTGCTGTGTCTGGCCGATGTCGGCTGGCGCATCACCACCAAGGGCTACGTACCCCGCCACGGCGACAGCATCAGCATCGGCGAGCACGGCTACGACAATGCCGATCCGCGGATGCAGGCGTTGTTCGTGGCGCATGGCCCGGCGTTCCGGGTCGGTGCGGAGGTCGGCGCATTCCCGAATGTGGACGTCTATCCGCTGATGACCCACTTGCTCGGGCTTCCCGCCGCGGCGAACGACGGCGACTACGATGCGGTGAAGGACATGCTGAAGCCGGCGAGCCGTTGAGGCGGGGAACGTCAGGCCTTTCGTTTCATGAAAGTGGTACTTCCTTCCGACACTCCACAGGGAATCGCAAACAGCAAGCCGCACCAACCTGGACGTTCCCCGTTCCCCGTTCCCCGCCGTTACGGCATCGCGCCCCTGCTCATCGGCGCGGGTGGCGTCGCCACGTTCACCAGCGGCGGCAGCCGGAACAGGCGAAGCGCGATCAGCAGGCCGGCCAGCACCAGCG
>DAIMGD010000283.1:0-2982 GCA_036724165.1 Rhodanobacter sp. | reverse complement strand
GACGATGCTGGCCCAGCGGTAGAGCGTGGCGATCGGGTTGTAGGCCGCGGCGATGGTGAGCAGCAGGCTGTTCAGGCAGAAGTAGAGGGTTGGATCGAAGGCCACCAGGGTGCCGAGCGGATTGGACAGCGAGTCGGTGAACAGCAGGCCGAACGCGCCGCCCTGGGCAGTCAGCGCGAGCAGCAGCAGGCTCCACAGCGGACGATTGTGCCGGACGCTGAGGCGAAGCTGCCGCCAGCACAGCAGCACGGTCAGCGCGAGCATCGCCAGCACGACGGCGTAACTCCATGCGAGCAGATGCGGTGGCGCCCAGGCGATCACGCCCAGCTGGACCAGCAGCAGCGGCACATAGGCTCGGGACATCCTGGCATGCATTTTCATCTCGCGATGTTCCAGGGCGGTGGGTGCGGTAGCTGGAAGCCGGTATGTGCTTCCGGCTGTTACGCCGGCAGCCTGCCACAACGCATGTCAAGCGGCCCTGCACGGGTTGTATCGGTAGTGTGGCCCTCGCTGGGTTGCCGTGTGGGGATGTCGGTCACCGAAAAGGGCAGGGTCACGACCTCGTCATCGGGTGCGGAACGTCGATGACGAGGTTCGCGATGCTGGCAGGAATGTATCGGAAGTCGACAGGGCGGTTGCACACCTCGGCATGGATGTGCAAGACCGCAACCGGAACCTGCAGAACCGCCACGCCGAGGTTTTCCCACTCAATCGGGACGTCCGGTACCCCGATGCCGAGGTTCTCAACTCAGCCGGGGCGGTTCAAAAGGTCGACCGGGAAATTCAGCATGTCGACGTGGAGATTACCGACCTCGCGGTGGACGTTCCCGACCCCGACGCCGAGGTTCGGAGCAAGCCACTTAACGCGCGGGTCGAGGTGCTATTTCCCCGCGGTCTCCCGTTTTACTTTCCCCAGGTAAGGAACATCACCACGGCCGCCGTCGCCATCGCTGCCGTGGCCAGCCAGCCGAAGACCTTCATCAGCCACGGCATGGTGAACTTGCCCATCACTTTCCGGCTGGATCCCATCAGCATCATCACCACCATCAGTGGCACGGCGGCCACGCCGTTGATCACCGCGCTCCAGTACAGCGCCTTGATCGGGTCCAGCGGGGTCATGTTCAGCGCGATGCCGGCGAGGCTGGCGACGATCAGCACGCCATAGAAAAACTTGGCCTTGAGTGGCTTGTGCTGCAGCCCGCTGCGTTGGCCGAACGCACCGGAGGCGGCATAGGCGGTGGCGCCGGCCAGTACCGGCACGGCCAGCAGGCCGGTACCGATGATGCCGGCCGCGAACAGCGCGAAGGCCAGCTTGCCGGCCAGCGGCCGCAGCGCTTCGGCGGCTTGGGACGAGGACTGGATGTCGGTCTTGCCGTGGGCATGCAGCACCACGGCGGCGGTCAGGATGATGAAGAACGCGATCAGGTTGGAGAAGATCATCCCGATCGTGGTGTCGATGCCGATGCGGCGCAGGGCGCTCGGTGCCTGTGAGGGCGCCTTGCGCAGCGATCGCCGTTGCCTGTTGGAGCCGATCTCTTCGACTTCCTGCGCGGCCTGCCAGCAGAACAGATAGGGACTGATGGTGGTGCCGAGCAGGGCCACCAGGCCAACGGCATATTTGGCATTCCAGGTGATCGGTGGCACCACGATGCTCTTGAGCACGGCCGCCCACGGCACATGGATCACCATCACAGTCGCCACGTAGGCGAACAGGCTCAGCGTGAGCAGCTTGAGGATCGGCGAGTAGCGCGTGAACGGGATGAACATCTGCAACACCAGCGACAGCAGCGCAAATCCCGCCGCGTAGGCCAGCGCCGGGCCACCGATCAGCAGCTTCAACGCCGCGCCCATCGCACCGATGTCCGCCGCCAGGTTGATGACGTTGGCGACGATGATGCACGTCACCAGTCCGTACACCAGCGTGCGCGGATAGTACTTGCGCATGCCATCCATCAGGCCGTGCCCGGTGACCCGCCCGATGCCGGCGCTGATCGCCTGGATCGAGATCATCAGCGGCATGGTCAGCAGGATGCACCAGAGCATGCCGTAACCGAACGCCGCGCCCACCTGCGAGTAGGTGGCGATGCCGCTGGGATCGTCGTCGGCGGCGCCGGTGATCAGTCCGGCGCCCAAGTTCGCCCACGGAGGAGCTTCCTTGCCGCCATCTTCAGTGTTTACGCGGTCGACCATGGCTGTTTTTCCGCTGGGTGATCCCGGCACGAAGCGTCGGGTTGAACTTGGCGCCGCTAGCGCTCGGCGAAGCATCCATGTGCCGATGCGTCGGAGAGGTGAACATCGCATTGGCCGCCGCCCGAGACCCCCAGGATCAGCGCCGGCTGGTGCCGGATCACCCAGGAACTTGCGACTCGCCAGGACGGTTGAAACTAGTAAACTCGCGTTTCAGGGGGCTTCCATCAAGCCATTCATTGTAGTGATGGGGAGAAGTAACCATGGACGTCGAAAAGATAGTGCTGGTCGTCGACGACGATCATGCCGTGCTCGAAACCATGCAGATACTGCTGGAAAGCCATGGCGGCTTTCAGGTGCACTGCGCGAT
This sequence comes from Rhodanobacter sp., assembly GCA_036724165.1. Taxonomy (GTDB): domain Bacteria; phylum Pseudomonadota; class Gammaproteobacteria; order Xanthomonadales; family Rhodanobacteraceae; genus Rhodanobacter. Next base: position 425 of record DAIMGD010000283.1, on the reverse strand, counting down.
GGGTTCGCTGGGCGCGACTGCCTGCCTTTCGGCGCATGAACACTTCGACATCATCGTCGCGGACGTGCTTTTGGCGGGCGAGACCACCGGCATCGATGTCTGCAGCCTCGGCCGGCGCCTTTTTCCCCAGGTCGGGCTGGTGGTTATTTCCGCCGATCGGGACAGCCACCAGGATGACCTCCCGGAGCGCAGCGTGTACCTGCGCAAGCCGTTCGGTGGCAAGGATCTGGTCGCGGCGATCGAGCAGGCGCAACAGCTCGTCGAATAGCCGGAGCATTGCTCCGGCTGATCCGCCACGCCCGATGCCAGCACCGCGACGGGTTTGCATGGGCACAAAAAAGCCGGCGCGAGGCCGGCTTCTTCGTCGAAACTTGGTCGGGGAGACAGGATTCGAACCTGCGACTTCTACGTCCCGAACGTAGCGC
>DAIMGD010000282.1:0-3051 GCA_036724165.1 Rhodanobacter sp. | reverse complement strand
GGCGCGCGGTGAGCACCGCAGCGGCGATGCTGCCGGCGGCGATGATGTGGTTTTCCTTGATCAGGATCGCGTCGTACAAACCCATCCGCTGATTGTGCCCGCCACCGCAGCGCACCGCGTACTTCTGTGCCTGGCGCAGGCCCGGTACGGTCTTGCGGGTATCCAGTACACGCACGGCGGTGCCGCTGACGGCAGCAACATGCGCGGCCGTCAGCGTGGCCGTGCCGGACAGCAATTGCAGAAAGTTCAAGGCCGAACGTTCGGCGGTGACCAGTGCGCGGGCATTGCCGGACAAACGGCAGATCACCGTGCCGGCGCTGACCCGTCGACCGTCAGCAGCCAGCCAGTCGATCTGCACGGTCGGATCCATCCGTCGAAAGCAGGCATCGAACCATGCTATGCCGGCGATCACCGCATCCTCGCGGCAGGTCAGCTCAGCGTGCGCGCGGGCTTCGGCAGGCAGCAGCTCGGCGGTTGCATCGCCTTGCCCCAGATCCTCGGCAAAGGCGTGTTCGATATCCATGGCGATCTGTGTGGCGGACGGTACCGCAAACAATGACTCGGGACTCATTCGGCGTCCGCGGGGGATGCATCGCCAGGTTGTTTCAGGCGAACGACAATCGCGCTCATCGCACGATCGAACAATGCATTGGCGGCGAGCACCCTGGCGTTGCCATCGGCCAGCAGCACGGCCAGTTCCTGCGGCGCGTAATCGGCCACTTTCAGGCCGCGCCGATTGACGAACAGATAGCGGCCACTCATCGGGCTGATCCACGACAGCTTGGCTCGCGTCATCGCCTCGTCGGCAAGGCAGAACTCCAGCCAGGTGCCTGGTTGCAGTGCCTGTACCTGGTGCCACTCCGGACTGTCCGGCGGCACCACCACGACGTCGCTCTCGAGATTTTCGTCCAGTTCAGCCTCGCGATCGACCACCGGCTGGATGCTGTCGGGTATCGCCAGCATGGCGCTATCTTCGTCGGCAATGAAGAGTTCGCTGTCATCGATGGTTTCCCCAAGTTGCTGCCGATAGTAGGCATGCAACTGGGTCAGCAGACGCTCGATGTCATGCTCCTGGAACGCCACATTGGCCAGCCCCTGGCGCAAGGCCCGCTCGATACCGGGCAGCATCTGTTGCAGCAGCTGTCTGGTTTCAGGATCCGGAGCAGGCCGGGTGCTGGCAATGAAATCGTCCACAAAGCGCAGGGCACTCTTGAACTCGGGCGATGCTTCGCCCTGGCGCAGCAAGGTCAATACCAGATGATTGGCCCATGCACGCGCGAGCACGCCATGCACCAGTGGCGGGAGCTTCCGCTCGCCGATGCGATCGATGATTTCGCGGGCAGCGCGACGACGCGCCTGTTCCAGCTTTTCCCGGCCGCGGGTGGATTCGGCCACGCGTTGCTCGGCCAGTTCGGAACGGCGCTTGTTGACGTCCTGGAATTGCTGCAGATCGACCAGCAAGCGATCGAAGATGCCCATGTCATCGTCGAAATCGTGCAACAGCTGTTCGACGATGAATTTCACTTTGTCATAAAGCCGGCGATCACGATCGGACTCTTCCGACCAGCTCTTGGCCTGTTCGGCCAGCCCGTCCAGCAATCGCCGCGCGGGATGCTGACGATGGGCGAACAGCTTGCGATCAAGGATCGCCGCCTTGAGGTATGGAATCTGCAGTCGGGCCAGCAGCACCTGCATTTCGGCTGGCAGGGTGCGGTCCTCCAGGATGAATTCAAAGAGCATGCCGACCAGGTCGATGGTGTCCTCATCGATGGTGGCGACATGGCTGGAACGCTCGCCACGCAATGCGCCGATCTGGTTCAGCAGATGCTGCTTCAGCTGCATCACTTCGCGGCTGAGTACGGCGGCGTCGTCCGGGCTGGCTTGCGGCAGCGGGCCGGCACTGGCGATCTGACTCTGCAGCACGCTGAGTGCGCCGAGCAATTCGTTGGCGGAGGGCAGTGGGCCACTTGGCGCTGCGCGCATGCCGGCTTCCAAGCCAGTGCCGACCTGGCCGCGACGAGCGCTGAACAGCGCATGCAGCGTCTGCAGCAAGTCGCTCGGAATGTCGCCCACTTCATCAGCGGTCGTGACGACAGTGCCGTCGGGTTGCATCACCGGGGTGGTCGACTTGTTGCTGCCGCGCATCACCTCATGCCGCAATTGTGGCAATACGCCGGCACGAACCAGCTCGACGTTGATCTCCTGGTACAACTCTTCCAGTGAAGAAAGCACGTAGCGATCGAACAGCTTGTAGATGATCAGCTTGACCCGCATGTCCGCGCTGAGTTCGTGCAGCGCCTGGCGGAAGGCCTGCGACAGAATGGTCGGCCCCACCGGATTGCCGGCGTCGTCGATCTTGTGGCCGCCGCAAATCACCGACAGCCTCTGGTTGACGGCGAACAGATCACGCGACAGTCGTGATTCGTTCTTGCTGATCATGCTGGTGATCGCCAGCGATTCCTCCAGCTCGTTGTCGGCAACCAGTGAAAGTTCGACCGTGCCGGGCGACGGCGGCGGGGCGACGCTCTGCTGCTGTGCGGGGTGGGCCAGTTCGCCGAGGTCGCGGCTGATGCTGGCCAGGAAGTGGCGTTCCACCGCCGGCCGGCGTTTGCGCACTTCACGCATGCCATCGAAATAATGCATCTGGGCGGCGTTGTTTTCAGCCTTTTCGGCCAGGTCGAACAGCGCATCGTCGACATGCTCGAACATGTTGCCGATCCACTGCTGCAGCCGCTTGCTGGCGATGCCGCGCACGGCATTCAGCAGTTCGCCGACGCGCTCGCTCGCGGGATCGAGCCGCTGGCTCAAGTTGACGATCCTGGATGAGTCACTGGCTTCATTCATCGCCATCCCCTGGAACATTGCAATGCACGCCCAGAACCGGACCGGCTGCACAGACACTGACAATAAGCGAAAGCAGTGGCTGTGTCATGCCGGAACGCACTTGGGCATACCTTCGCACAGGAAATTACGATGCGACGGGAAAGTCCGTCAGTTGCACGGTGCCGATACCTTCCTCGGGCAACATGACGGGAATGCCATCATCGACCC
>DAIMGD010000281.1:0-3079 GCA_036724165.1 Rhodanobacter sp. | reverse complement strand
TGCGGGTTCTTGGCCTCCTGCGCGGCGGTCGAGGTGGCCTCGAAGCCGATATAGGCGAAGAACACCAGCGTCGCCGCGCGCATGATGCCGGACCAGCCGTATTTCTCCGGGCCCTGGTTCGTCGGGATGAAGGGATGCCAGTAGCTCGGGTTCACGTAGTGCCAGCCAGCGACGATCACGATCACGATCAGGCTGACCTTGAGGATCACCATCGCGAGATTCGCGCCGCTGGACTCCCTGATGCCGACATAGCACAGCCAGGTCAGCGCCAGCACGATCGCGACCGCAGGCAGGTTGAACAACGCGCCGGTCGTCACGAGATGACCGTTCATGTAGGCGAGCGGCGCATTCGTCAGCACGGCAGGCAAATGGACACCGAAGTGGTCGAGCAGGCTGACGAAATAACCGGTCCAGCTGACCGCAACCGCCGATGCGGAAACGCCGTATTCGAGCACCATGTTCCAGCCGATGAACCAGGCCACCAGCTCGCCCAGGGTGGCGTACGCGTAGGAATACGAACTGCCCGACATCGGGATCAGGGTCGCGAATTCGGCATAGCACAGCGCGGTGAAACTGCAGCAGATGGCCGCGATCACGAATGAAAGGATGATCGCCGGGCCGGCATGCTCGGCGGCAGCCTGGCCGGTGATCACGAAGATGCCGCCGCCGATCACCGCGCCGATGCCGAGCGCGGTGAGGCCCCAGGGGCCCAGCGTTCGCTTCAGGGCCGGGCCGTCCCCGTCGTCGGCGTTCCTGAAATCGGTCTTGCGCGCGAGTAACTGCTTGAGCATGGGCGTTCCGGATATGACACCGGCACGGTGTATACCGTGCCGGTTGATGGGTCAGACAATACTGCGTTTGTTGTCAGCTGGGCTCGGTGCCGTTGGCCAGATGGCTCTTGCGGTAGCCGTAGAGGTAGTAGACGACCAGGCCCACCACAGCCCAAATGAAGAATACCGAGATCGCCGTGGCCGACAGATTCACGAACAGCAGCAGGCAGCCGATGACCGCCAGCGGGCAAACGATCCAGGCCAGCGGTGTGCGGAAAGGTCGCGGGCGCTCGGGCTGTTTCACGCGCAGGATCATCACGCCGACAGCCACCATCAAGAAGGCGAACAGCGTGCCCGAATTGGTGATGTCGGCAAGCAGGCCAACCGGGAATATCGCGGCGAAGAACGAAACGAACAGGCCGGTGATCATGGTCAGTACGTGCGGCGTGTGGAAACGCGGGTGCACGGTTGAAAGGCGGTTCGGCAGCAGGCCATCGCGCGACATGGTGAAGAAAATGCGCGTCTGGCCATAGATCATCATCAGCACGACTGAAGGCAGCGCCAGGCTGGCGGCCATGCCCACCAGGTAACCGATCTTGTCCGAGCCCAGGGCATGCAGCACATAAGCCAGCGGCTCCTTGCTGCAGACCAGCGCATGGATTCCCTTGCAGGCGAGTGCCATTTCAGGCGTGCCGGGCTGCAGGACAAGGCCATTGGGACCAACCATCGGCTGCGAACCGGCGGCGCCTACTGCGCCGTAACCCACCAGCAGATAAAAGATCGTGCACACGGTCAGCGAGCCGATCAGGCCGATCGGAATGTTCCGGTTCGGATTCTTGGTTTCCTCGGCGGCGGTCGACACGGCGTCGAAGCCGACATAGGCAAAGAAAATCGAAGCGGCGGCACCCAGCACGCCGATGCCACCCATCGGGCTGCCCCAGCCATTGGGCAGGAAGGGATGGAAATTTGAATCGTGGACGGCCGGCACGGTGATGACGATGAAGGCGATGAGGGCGGCAACCTTGATCGAGACCAGTACGGCATTCACCTTGGCAGACTTCGAGGTGCCAAGCACAAGCAGTATGGTCACCACCAGAGCCAGCAGAAAAGCCAGCAGATTGAAACTGCCGCCATCAAACGGCCCGGTTCGCAGGAACTCCGGCAATCCGTAACCGGTGCGCGCCAGCAATCCATTGACGTAACCAGACCAGCCCACCGATACGGTGCTTGCCGCAATCGTGTATTCCAATATGAGCGCCCAGCCCACGACCCAGGCGAGGCCTTCGCCGAGTACGCCATAGGTATACGTATAGGCCGAGCCGGCCACCGGAATCATCGAAGCCAGTTCGGCGTAGGCCAGTGCTGCCATTGCACAGACAAACGCAGCGATCACGAACGCGACCATCATGGCCGGGCCGGCCTTCTGGCCGGCTTCGGCCGTCAGCACAAAAATACCGGTGCCGATGATCGCGCCGACACCGAGCAGGGTCAGCTGGATCGGGCCAAGTTGCCGTTTCAGGCTTTTCTTTTCGGCTGTGGCAAGAATCTGGTCGAGCGGCTTGACGCGCTTGAAAAGCATGTAGTGATTCCCCGTGGAAACAGACGCCGGTGTTCAACTGGCAACGCCGGATTGCGACGCGACCGTAAGCATGACGGCCAACCATAGCGGAGCCTTGGTGGGCGTACAAGCCGCTTTGCCGCATAGAATCGATCTTTGCTTTCGCGACGGGAACCACTTTCCACATGAACATCGATGCCCTGGAAAATGCACTGCGCAAGTATGGCGGCCGGGATTTGTGCAAGGCAGACGCCGACTGCTTCAGGAAGTTCCTGCATTCCGCGCCAGAGGTCTTTGAGCGCAGTCACCCGCCAGGCCATTTCACTGGCTCGGCATGGCTGGTCAGCGCCGATGGCACGCGCGTATTGCTGATGCATCACCGCAAGCTGGATCGGTGGCTGCAGCCGGGTGGTCATGCCGACGGTGATACGGATCTGGCACGGGTGGCCTTGCGTGAGGCGCAGGAAGAAACCGGGGTGGCGGATTTGCGCGTGGAAGGCGACATCTTCGATATCGATCGGCATCGCATTGCGGGCCACGTCCCTGTGGCCGCCCTGACGGGCCGGCTTCGCCGTTCGCGTTCGCTCCAGGCGAACGCAGTGCGGCCTGCGCGAACGAGCCGGAGCACTGGCACTACGACGTGCGTTATGTGCTGCGCGCGGGCGAGGACGAACGCTTCGAGGTCAACGAGGAATCCCATGCATTGGCATGGCGCTGCGTGGCGGAAGTGGCCGGTGACGCCAGCCTCGAC
>DAIMGD010000280.1:0-3089 GCA_036724165.1 Rhodanobacter sp. | reverse complement strand
GCGCCAGCCGCCACTGCGGCGTGGTGTTGGTGGAGAAGCGCTGGTGGAACACCACCGCATCGCTGGCCAATGCTGGATGCCGCAGGTCGGCGAACACGTCGCGCAAACGCCCCGGCGCGGCCATCGCCTTGTAGCCGATCACCTGCGCGGAAAGGCTCACCACGTAGAACTGTGCATCCTGCTTCAGCGCCGCCTCGGCGCGGCGGCGCGCACGGAACAGTGCGCGCTCGAACGCGCCGTCATCCATCGTCATGCCGGCGTTGACGAATACCTGGCGCACGCGCGGGCAGGTGGCGCTGGCGAGCGGACCGCAGACGTCCATATCGATCGCTACGTCGCGCCAGCCGGCCAGCACCAGCCCGGCCTCGTCCAGATGCCGCTCAAATTCGATTGCCGCCAACTCGCCGCCAGCCGGATCGAGGAATACCAGTCCGGCAGCAAAGCGTTCGGCCGGCACGATGCCGACCTCGGCCGCCATGGCGCGCAGCCACGGCGCCGGGCGATGGATCAGCACGCCGCAGCCGTCGCCGCTGATGCCGTCGGCATTCACGCCGCCGCGATGGGAAAGTTTCGCCAGCGCGTCGAACGCCGTATCGACTACCCAGGTGCTGGCGCGCCCATCGATCTGCGCGACCAGGCCGAAGCCGCAGCTGTCGTGCTCGAAAGCCGGCTCGTACAACGTCATGCTGGCTGGCTGCGCCATCGTGCCTCCCGTGCGGATGGAATGGCTGGGCGCGCGCAGCCGCCGCTGTCATCGGACATCGTGGCTGCACACGGGTATGACCCGACTAGAGCACAATTGTTGCGCCGCGTCAAAATTTATTTGGACGGCCATTTGCCAGCGCCTGCCGACCTGGCTCAACCGCTGGGCATGGCGGATTCGCGGCGCATCAGCGTCAATGCATTGACCAGCAACCGATACGGCGGTTAGTGCGACCGATCGGCCATGGCCGTCGGCAGCCCGGCTGCCTGCTCGCTCCCGTCGCCCGGCTCGGTGATAATCGACGCATGCCCAATCCCACTCGCTTCGCCCTCTCGTCCACGCACGGCCTGCTGGTCGTTGCCATGCTTTGTGCGTTCGCGACACCGCCGGCACAAGCGCGCCAGGACGGCAAGAGCCGCACCGAGCAGGCGGAAGCGAAGCAGAAGCTGGCCGACGTGCGCAGCAAGATGGCGGCGCTGGCGAAACAGCAAGCCGATACGGCGGCGCGGCGCGACAGCGCCAATGCCGAGCTGGCCAGACAGGCCAACGCGCTGGCCAGCGCGGCTCGGGCCGTCCACCAGACCGACACGGAGCTGGGCGCCAAACAGCAGCAGCTGGATCAGCTGCAGCAGCAGCGCGCCGGCCTGAAACAGGATCTGGATGGCCAGCACGCGGCCATCGCCGACTTGCTGCGTGCCACTTACACGCTGGGTCAGGGTTCCGACCTGCGCCTGCTGCTGGGCGACGAGGACGTGGCGCGCATCTCGCGGGCGCTGGTCTATTCGAAATACTTCCAGCAGGATCGCGTGCAGCGCGTGCAACGGCTGATGGCCGACCTGGCCAGGCTGCAGGAGCTGGAAACCGCGATCACCACCGAGCAGCAGGCACTGCAGGCGACCAGGGCACAACGCGAGCAACAGGCGAAGACGCTGGCCCAGCAACGCGCGGCACAGCAGAAGCTGGCGGCCGCGACCGATGCGCAATACAAGGATCAGGCGCAGCGGCTGGCCGCGCTGAAGCAGAACGCGCAATCGCTCAACAGCCTGGTCGACAAACTGCAGCGGGCGATCGACGCAGCCGTCCGCGAAGCCGCGGCGCGCGAGGCTGCCGCGCGCGCCGCGGCGGTGAAGAATCATCCCGGTCACAAACTGCCGCCACCACCGGTCGAGGTCGGCAACGCCAGCGCGAATATCCGCGGCAACCTGCCATGGCCGGCCAGCGGCGTGGTCAACAGCTACGGCAGTGGCGTGCTGATCAAGGCCAGCGGCGGCAGCGAGATCCATGCGGTGGCGCGCGGCCGGGTGATCTACGCCGGCTTCCTGCGCGGCTACGGCATGCTGCTGATCCTCAACCATGGCAACGGCTGGATGAGCATGTACGGCAACAACGAGACCCTGCTGCACGGGGTCGGCGACCAGGTCGAGGCGGGTGCGGCGATCGGCACCGCCAGCCCGCCCACCGGCGTCAACACCGGCGTGTATTTCGAACTGCGCAAGGGTGGCCAGCCGGTCGATCCGCGCAGCTGGCTGAGCCAGCGCCGTTGACGTCGGCTACATGGCGTCGCAGGCTAGCATCGTGCTTCATGCGATCGCGCCACGGATGAATTACCCGCGCGTTCGGTTGTCTCATGTCCTGTCCCCCATTTTCGTCGCGTTTGCGCGCGACGCACGTTCGCTGCACGGAGCTACCCGCATGCGTCTTTCCACCCATGCCCCGATCGCCTGGCTGATGGCTACCCCCCTGCTTCTGCTGCTGCCGTTCGCGCACGCGCAGACAGCACCCGCCGCCGCGGCCAGCGTGCCCGCGCCACCGGCAGAGCTGCCGGCTGCCGTCAGCAGCGCGCCGGTCAGTGCCGGCGCGGCGGCGGATCAGGTGGACCTGCAAGACATCCGCAACTTCAGCCGGGTCTACGAAGTGGTGCGTCAGGCCTATGTGGAAAAGGTCGACAACAAGACCCTGATGAAGGCGGCGATCACCGGCATGCTGGCCGGGCTCGATCCGCACAGCGAATACCTGGACAAGGAAGGCCTGACCCAGCTGACCGAAGACACCACCGGCCAGTACAGCGGCCTGGGCATCGAGGTGCTGCAGGAAGATGGCGGCATGCGCATCGTTTCGCCGATCGATGACACGCCGGCATCGCGCGCGGGGATCCTGCCCGGCGACAGCATCGTCAAGATCAACGGCACGCTGATCGATCCGCAAAATGTCGACACGATGTACAAGCAGTTGCGCGGCAAGCCCGGCAGCAAGATCGACCTGACCATCGTGCACGCGAAAAGCGACAAGCTGATCGACCTGCATCTGGTGCGCGAAAACATCTCGGTCGGCAGCGTCAAGGTACGCGAGCTGGAACCCGGCTACGCCTATATACGGATCAGCCAGT
>DAIMGD010000279.1:0-3096 GCA_036724165.1 Rhodanobacter sp. | reverse complement strand
GGATCGGACACGTCGCCCTGCACCATGCACACCTCGATGCCGTCCTTCGCCATCGCCTGCTGCCACTCGTCGGCCTTGGCCTGGTCGCGGTAATTCGTGACCACCCGGTGTCCCTGGCCGGCCATATAGCGAATGATGGCGCTGCCGATGCCGCCGGTGCCACCGGTGACCAATGCCGTACGCTGAGTCATGTCCTTGTCTCCTGTGAGGTGAAGCAGAGGGCTGTCGTGTCGGGATCCTGCTTTATAGCGTTTCAGGCGGCAGAGTGACCGCTGCATTGCGGCAAAAGCGCGGGGCCGAAATCCGCCAGCGCGTGCGCCAGCAAACCCTGCACATCCGTCGCGGCTGTCGAGACCGGCAGTTGCAGGAAGACCAGCGCCTGCCGCAACGCCGGCAGCGGATTCGCCTGATCGACCGGGCAGGCCTGCTCGGATTTGGACAGCTTGCGGCCCTGCGCATCCATCACCAGTGGCAGGTGCCGATACGCCGGGGTCGGCAGATCCAGGCAGCGTTGCAGCCAGATCTGCCGCGCGGTGGAATCGAGCAGGTCGCTGCCGCGCACCACCTCGCTGATGCCCTGGAATGCGTCGTCCACCACGCAGGCCAGCTGGTAGGAATAGAAACCCTCGGCACGGCGTATCACGAAATCGCCGACGCTCTCGCGCAGGTTCTCGCGTTGCGGCCCCTGCAGCGCGTCATCGAACGCCACCTCGACATCCGGCACGCGCAGTCGCCACGCCGGCGGACGATCCGGATCGGCCGCCGCCACGCACTGCGCATCCCGATGCATGCCGCCATTGGCGGCCAGCTCGCTGCGACTGCACCAGCATGGAAACAGCCTGCCCGACACGCGCAACTGCTCGAACGCCGCGTCATACGCCGCGCTGCGTTGCGACTGGAACAACGCCGGCGCATCGGCGACCAGCCCGAACGCCGGCAACGCGGCGAGGATACCGGCCGCCGAACCGGCGACCTCGCGCGGCGGATCGATGTCCTCCATGCGCACCAGCCACGCACCGCCAGCGTGCCGCGCGCACAGCCAGCTGCCCACGGCGGCCACCAGCGAGCCGAAGTGCAGTTGTCCGGTAGGCGAGGGGGCGAAGCGGCCGCGGTAGGTCATCGGCGCATTCTAGGTGGATGCGAGTCGTCGCAATGCGTCGGCGGTCAAAGGATGCAATGCCTGCGCGAACCAGGCCGTGCTTCCCGCGATGGTTGAGTCACGCCGCGGCATGACCAGGCAGAGCGGAATGACTCCGGCGATTTGAATAAAAAACTCAGGATCGAAGAAGGCCTCGGCGCCGGGGATATTTGTCATCAGTCCGGGCGATATAAAACGCTGAGTCGATAAACTTTCTTCCGCCGCGGCATGACGAGAATACCGATGACGGATGCTGGTTTTATTCATGGCGCAAATCGAGTCGGTGTGAGTCGGACCGGCATTACCTGTCGGCCCGACGGCTGAAGCGAGCCGGGGCCATCCGCCATTCAAGTGCGACTCCGTGTCCCGGTCGGCATCGGCAGCCGCAGTCAGCCGCTGCATGGCGGTCCTGCCGGAGCCGCGGGCCGATTTCCATCCGGTTGCGCTTCGCATTCCGGGGTGCGGCCCGGTCGTGGATTCATCGACATTAATAATATTTATTTGAATCAATCAATTGCAAAGACATCCCTGCACGGCTTTGTATTGCGCGCATACTCTTCCACCTTCGCATTCCTGCGGAGAGGGGAGACAACAACACAATCCAATTACTGCAGAGCGCATAGCTCTGAGGGAGATTCTCATGAAGAGCATGAAACCTTGGCTGGCGTTGGTGGTTGCACTGTCATGCATCACCAGCGTCCAGGCAGCAGAAATGGACAAGGCGAATGTCATCCGCGATTACACCGATACCGTGGCACCCGCGGATCAGCAAGCCTACGAGGCTGGCGTCAAGAGCTACAACCAGTGCCTGAGCCAGCATGGCTACAAATACACATGGACTGCCTTGACGCATGAAACCGGGGATACCTATCAGTATTCGTATATCTCGGCGCCATCGACATGGGCGAGTTTCGATGCGATGCACACGGAGGGCAAGGCGTGCGACGCATCGTGGCGGAAAGCTGTCAACCCGCATCTGAAAAGCGAGACCAGCGCATTTCTCGTGCGCATGCCCGAACTCAGTCACATGCCCGCCGACATGGGGCTGACGTCCGCGCTCATGGATGTCACCTACTTCAAGCTCAAGCCGGGCCATGAAGTGTCCGAGGCATTCGTCAAGGCGGCCACGCGAATTGCCGCGGCGGCCGAGAAATCCAGTTGGTCCGAGCACTACATGTTCACCAAAGTTCAGGATGGTGGCCAGGACGCACCGGATTTTATCCTGGTGAGTTTCTCCAGGAGCTGGGCCGACTTCGGCGATGAATCGATCCCTTCAGTGTGGAAGATGGTCGAAAATGCCTACGGCAAGAAAGACGCCGATGCGCTGCGCAAGTCGGTCAATGACACGATCAAGGATGTGTCATCGCACGTGGACAGCTACAGCGCGGAGCTGACGTACCTGCCGTCCGGCAAGTGACCCGGCACAGCTGACCCGGGCAGCCCTCCGAGAGGGCTGCCTTTTCAACCAACCGGTTCACGGCGAGCGGGCCATCGCGGTTTCCCGATGGGTGCCCTGTCTCGGCCAGTATCGGCGCGCTGAAACCGCCGGCGGGCAAGCTGATCGCGCAGCGCGCGGTTCGTCGGAGAGGTCGCGCCCGGCAACGGCATTGGCCGGGCGCGGGGGATTCGCAGCCCGGCGCATCGCGATGCCGGCATGCCCTCACCCTTGAAACTGTGCCGGCGTGCCCCGAACCTTGGGCAACGGTCTGCCGCGTATGGGCCGCCGCCGGGCACGTCGTATCGCGGCATTGCAGAACGCCGGCCAGGCATGGCTAAGCCGTAAACTTTCCAATCCGTCATTCCGGCGCAGGCCGGAATCGCTCGCAAAGTCGAAGTGCGATTCCGGCCCGCGCCGGAATGACGATCCAAACATCAACGCATCAACGGAACATCCACGCATGACCGCACCCGCCGAAACCCGCAAATTCGAAGCCGAAGTCGCCCAAGTGCTGCACCTG
>DAIMGD010000278.1:0-3117 GCA_036724165.1 Rhodanobacter sp. | reverse complement strand
AGTGATCCCGGCCGAGTTCAAGCAGGACGCGCACCACTGGCTGATCCTGCACGGTCGCTACGTGTGCAAGGCGCGCAAGCCGGATTGTCCGCACTGCGCCATCCGCGACCTGTGCCGCTACCGGGACAAGACGGTCGCCGATTGACTGGCCCGTGATCAGGCCGGCAGCTGCGCCCGCTCCAGCGCGGCGATGTGGCGCTCCAGCCGTGGTCCGAGATAGCAGTGCGAGCCGCACGACAACAGCCCGGCCCGGCCGAACTCGCGCAGGTACCACGCCGGCGCACGCGACACGAACCCATGCTGGTCGCCGGCCACATCGTCGCGGCTGGTAAACACCTCCAGAAAGGCCACGCCTTCGAGCATCTCGCCGATGCCAGCCAGGCCGGCGCGAATCTCGGCCGGCTTCAGGTAATGCAGCACGTCGGTGCACACGATCAGGTCGAAGCGCGTGTCGAAGCGCAGCTGTTCCAGCTGGCCGAAACGTGCCAGGCCGATCTGGCGGCTGCGACCGTAGCGCGCCACCACATATTCGCTGGCATCCAGTCCGCGATACACGATATCCGGCCGCAGCGCGCGCAACGGCGCGCGCCAGGTCGCCTCGCCGCAACCCACGTCGAGCACGTTGCGCAGCGGTCGCGCCAGGTAATACTCGGCCTGCGCCACCACCATCGCCACCTTGCGCCGCAGCTCGGCCAGCGAACCGACCGCATGCCGCGGATCGCGGTACCACTTGTCGAAATAGTCGCGATCGTAGGTCTTCGGCATCGGCATCGACGTTCATCAAGGATTGCTGAGGCAGCATGGTAGCCGCTCCCCACCGGTTGCCGGCGCGGCATCACTTTCCGCATGCGCCGCACTTGCCAGCATGGTCTCCCGCACATTGTATCGAGGAGCCACCCATGCCCATGGTTCGTTTTCGCCTGATCGGCAGCCGCGCCGATGCCGATGCGGTCATCGCTGCCTTGCACGGCATCGACGACATCGAACACGTCGAGGAAATCGACGACCTGATACCCGGCATGCGCGACGACTCCAGTTCCAGCGAGTCGGTGAGCGACAGCGAAGGTCGGGTCTATTTCATCGAAGTGGACACCCCCGACGATCAGCTTGCCGACACCGTGCGCGGCAGCGCCGAGGTGATCGCGAATGATCGGGACGCCGGCATCGAGTTCGTCGACGAGTTCTGACGGAGGCAACGGCCTGCCGACTTCGGAGCCCTGTCATCCGGACGGCCCCTGCCCGCGTTGATGAAGGCATTGGCATCGACTTGTTGCCAGCTGAACCAGCCCGGGGCGCTCTGCATGTCTGCCAATCCTCCCAGTCGTACACGGATCAGCCGGTTTCTGTGCTGGCTGCCCGCCGTGGTACTCAGCCTGGTGTCGCTGGCCGCGCCGGCCCAGACGGCAAAACCGCTGAGCCACGACGACATCGCATGGTTGCAGCGCGCGACGTTCGGCATCGACTCGGCCAGCGTGGCGCGTTACCAGAAGCTCGGGCGCGGCCGCTATCTGGACGAGGAACTCGAAGCCCGCAACGACACGCTGCCGCCAGCCATCAGCCGCATGATCAGCAGCTACGCGGTGATCAACACGCCGCCGGGACAACTGCTGATGGCCTATCGGGACCAGCAGCAGCAATTCAGGAACACCCCAGACGGCGATGCCAAGGAGGCGGGGAAGAAGGCCGTGCAGGCATACCGCCGGAAGCTGTACCGGCAGGACGCGCAGGTCGAATTGCTGCATGCGATCTATGGCGGCGACCAGCTGAAGGAGCAGATGGTGTGGTTCTGGCTCAATCATTTCAGCGTGTACGCGGCCAAGAGCCGGGTGCGGCTGGTGGCCGCCGAGTACGAGGAAAACGCGATCCGCCCGCATGCGCTGGGCAAGTTCAGGGACCTGCTCCTGGCCACCCTGAAAAGTCCGGCCATGCTGGAGTTCCTCGACAACGCCAAGAACATCAAGGACAAGACCAACGAAAACTATGCCCGCGAACTGATGGAGCTGCACACGCTGGGCGTGGGTTCCGGTTACACCCAGCAGGACGTGCAGCAACTGGCGCTGATCCTCACCGGCGCCGGCATCGCGTTGCGTGACAATGCGCAGGGCGGCTGGCGCTACCGCATGCCACGGGTGGTGCGCGACGGCATGTTCGTGTTCAACCCGAACAAGCACGATTTCGGCGACAAGGTCTTCCTCGGCCACACCATCAAGGGCAGCGGTTACGACGAGATCGAGCAGGCGCTGACCTTGATCACCCGTCAACCTGCCTGCGCGCAGTTCGTCTCGCGCCAGCTGGCCGAGTATTTCGTCGCCGACCAGCCACCGCCGGCACTGCTCGCGGCGATGGCGCGGACCTTCCAGCGCACCGACGGCGACATCGCCGCGGTGCTGCGCACGATGTTCACCTCGCACGCGCTGACTGCGAGCTACGGCGGCAAATTCAAGGATCCGACCCAGTTCATGGTCTCGGCGATGCGCCTGACTTACGACGGCAGGCCGATCAGCAACGCCGCGCCGCTGGTCAACTGGCTCAACCAGATGGGCGAACCGGTGTATGGCCGGATCACGCCGGATGGCTGGCCGCTCGACGCCGCCAGCTGGTCCGGCTCCGGCCAGATGGCCAAACGCTTCGAGGTGGCGCGCATCATTGGTAGCGGTCGCAATCGCCTGTTCATGGGCGATGACGCCAGCGACGACGAGGCACTGAAAGCGCGTGCCGGCGTGCCCGAACTGGATACACCGCTGTATCACCTTGCGATCGAGCCCTATCTGTCCGGCGCCACCCGCACCGCGCTGGGCAAGGCGAACTCGGCGCCGGAATGGAACACCTTTCTGCTGTCCTCGCCCGACTTCAACTATCGATGACGGCATGCTGATGCGGACAACAAAACTGCAACCTACTTGATCGAGGTATCCGATGAACCGCCGTGAATTCCTGCTTGCCGCCGCCAGTGCAGCCGCTGCATTGCCGACACTGTCGTTCTCGGGAAAACTGTTCGCCATGCCAGCGAACGCGCCGCGTTTCCTGCTGGTGTTCCTGCGTGGCGGGTACGACTGCAACAACCTGCTGGTGCCCTACGGCAGCGACTTCTATTACGAATCGCGCCCGACCCTGGCG
>DAIMGD010000277.1:0-3119 GCA_036724165.1 Rhodanobacter sp. | reverse complement strand
AGGTCAGCGTGCCGAACTGGTCGTTGATGACCTTGAACGCCAGCGCGCGCGCCGGCGCGTCGTCGCGCACTTCCTGCTCGCCGATGATGTTGCCATCCTCGTCGACCATCGAGATGCCGCCGTTCTCGCCCGGGTAGGGCAGGTAGTCGACCACCGCGTCCAGCAGCTGCTGCACGCCCTTGTTCTTGTACGACGAGCCGCACAGCACCGGTACCAGTTCACCGGTCACGGTGCCGCGGCGGATGCATTTCTTCAGCAGCTCCGGATCGTGTTCGCCGGTGTTGAGCAGGCGCTCGAACGCATCGTCATCCAGCGCCAGCGCGGTTTCCAGCATTTCCACGCGCAGCTTCGGCAGATCGGCGATCCACTCGTTGTCGGCGGTGGAGTTGAACTTCAGGCGCGCCTTCAGATCGGCCAGCGGTACCGTTTCCCAGGTGCTGTCCTTGTCGTCGGAGGCCCAGATGTAGCCGACATCGGCGACCAGATCGGCCATGCCGCAGAATTCATCGCTGCTGCCCAGCGGGATTTGGCACAGCAACGCGTTGGCGCCCAGGCGCTCGCGGATGCCCTTCACGCAATGGCCGAAGCTGGCGCCGATGCGGTCCATCTTGTTGATGTAGCAGATGCGCGGCACGTTGTACTGATCGGCCAGGCGCCAGTTGGTCTCGGTCTGCGGTTCCACGCCGGCCACGCCGTCGAATACCACCACCGCGCCGTCGAGCACGCGCAGCGAGCGGTTGACTTCGATGGTGAAGTCCACGTGTCCCGGGGTGTCGATGATGTTGACCTGGTGGCCCTTCCATTCGGTGGACACGGCCGCCGACTGGATGGTGATGCCGCGCTTGCGCTCCTGCTCCATGTAATCGGTGGTGGTCGAGCCCTTGCCGTCCTTGGTGTCGTGCACGTCGATGATCTGGTGCTTCTTGCCGGTGTAGTACAGAACACGCTCGGTGGTCGTGGTCTTGCCCGCATCGATATGCGCAATGATGCCGATGTTGCGATAAAGGGAGAGTGGTTTGTTTCTGGCCATGACCTGAAGTTCCGAAGTATCGAGCGTGATTGAATGGGTGAAGTAACGTTGCCCGTGGCCGGCGAAACGCCGCCCGCGGACGCAGCCGTTCCGTGGATGGCCGTGCCTCGAATCACCTCCGAGGGACATCCATGGGGAGAACGACAACGGTATAACCGCTTATTTTAGCGTGATTTGGGGTCGGACTGGTAAGCCCGCAAGCGCGAGCGGCTGCCAGGGCCCATCCGGCCTCACGTTTGCGGCCCGTGCGGTGTCCGCTCAGGCAGCGTGCAGCGCGCTCAGGGCCGCGTTCAGTTGCTTGCTGTCGTAGGGTTTTTGCAGGGTTCGTTCGTTACGCCACGCTTCGGGAAGGTCGTCGCTGCCGTAGCCAGAGGAAAACACGAACGGAATGCCGCGACTGCGCAGCACCAGGGCAATCGGATAGCTGTCTTCTCCGGCCAGGTTGATATCGAGGATCGCCAGATCGATCGGCGCGGACTGGGCAAGCTCCAGGCACTTGGCCAAGCGCGAGGCCTTGATCACCAGGTAACCGGTTGCGGTGAGGCGATCTTCCAGCATCATCGCCACCAGCATTTCGTCCTCGGCAATCAGGATGCAGGGCTGTTTGCTCTCGGCGGCCATGATGGGGCTTCCTCGTCCAGGGTTACATCGATCGTGCAGATGACGCCGCTGGCGGGAAATTCGAGTGTCACCTTGCCATCCAGCTCATACGGCACACCTTCGCGGATCAGGCGTGATCCAAAGCCGCGGTGGGTGGGCGGTTCGACCGCAGGACCGCCGGTTTCGACCCATTCCAGGTGCAGGCACAGACTTTGGCCGACCCGGTGTGTGGCCCAGGTGACGGTCACCTGGCCCTCGGGCACCGAGAGCGAGCCGTACTTGCCGGCATTGGTGGCCAGCTCATGCACGGCCATGCTCAACGCCAGCGCCTGCTTCGGCAACAGGTTGATCTCGTCGCCGTGCAGGTGCACGCGCGCATCGTTCATGCGTGCGTCGCTGTCCTGCCGATAGGGCGCCAGTTCGTTGTTGACGATGCCGGTCAGTGGCGCACCGATCCACGCATCGCGCGCGAGCAGGTTGTGCGTCTGCGACAGTGCCAGCAGCCGCGACAGAAAGCTGTCCTTGAAGGTTTCCATGTCCGGTGCACTGGCGATGGTCTGATGGGCGATCGCCTGCACGGTGGCCAGGGTGTTCTTCACCCGGTGGTTGAGTTCGGCCAGCATCATCTCCGTGTGCCGCGCCGCGCGAACGCGTTCGGTGATGTCGCGCGCAACGAGCTTGCCGGCGAACATGGTGCCGTCGTGGTCGCATACGGGTGAATAGCTGATTGCCAGCGGCACCGATTCACCGTCCGGCCGTACCCATGTCATCTCGAACTCGGCCAGTCGCAGCGGCCGCTCATGGCTGGCGAAAAACTTCTTCGTCTCCTCGGATGCTTCGGCTGGCAGCAACCGGTTCAACGGTCTGCCGACCACCTGATCGGCCGGCAGACCGAAGATGCGTTCGGCACTGGCGTTCCAGCTGCTGATCCGTTCGTCCAGCGAAAAGCCGAAGATCGCGTCACGCGAGGAGTTCACGATCGCCGCCAGCCGCATGTGCTCGTTGTTCAGCTGCTGGCTTTCGGTGATGTCGACGAAGGTCAGCACCACGCCGTCGACGACATTGTCGAACGTCAGGTAGGGACGCATGCGCAACAGGAATGTCGGCGCGTCGCCATCACCACGCAGCGTCCGCTCGATGACTGCCATGTCGTGCAGCACGTGTGCCACGTCGCTTTTCAATTCGGGATAATTGATACGTGGCGAGATCTCGGTGATCGGCCGGCCCTTGTCGCCATCGCGCAGATGGAACAGCTCGGTCATCACCGGGGTGTAGTTGCGGATATGCAGGGCACGGTCGAGGAACAGGGTGGCGATGTGGGTGCTGTCGAGCAGGTTGCGGATATCGTTGTTGACGTGGTTCAGTGTCGTGTTCTTGCTGTTGAGTTCGGCATTGACGGTCTGCAGCTCCTCGTTGATCGACTGCATCTCCTCGGTGGAGGTTTCCAGCTCCTCGTTGGCGGACTGCAGCTCCTCGTTGACCGACTGGT
>DAIMGD010000276.1:0-3135 GCA_036724165.1 Rhodanobacter sp. | reverse complement strand
GTGCAGATAACTGAGCGACGAATAGCCGGTGCCGAAATCATCCAGCGCGGCACCCACGCCCGCCATGCGCAGGCGGTCGAGCGTGGCGCGCACGCGCTCGGGGTTGTCCAGCAACGCGCCTTCGGTGACCTCGGCGATCAGGCGTGCCGGAGGCAGGCCGGTGCGCTCCAGCATCCTGATCAGCCGCGCATCGAAGTTCACGTGACGCAGATGCTGCGCCGAGACATTGAAGGTCATGAACGTGTCGTCGTGCCCATGCTGCGCCAGCAGCCCGCAGCTGAGCTCGAACATGTGCCAGTCGATGGTTTCGATCAGTCCGCTGTCTTCGGCAATCTTCAGGAAGTCCACCGGCTTGAGCAGGCCGCGCTGCGGATGATTCCAGCGGATCAACGCCTCGTAGCCGACCAGCTCGCCGCCATCGAGCCGGCAGATCGGTTGAAAGTGCGGCTCGAACTGGCCGTGCTGCAGCGCCTGGCGCAGCTCGCCTTCCAGCGTCAATACGTCGACCACGTTCTTGGCCAGCGTCTCGTCGAACAGTTCAAACCGCTTGCGACCGAGTTCTTTCGCGCGATACAGCGCGATGTCGGCGTCGCGCAGCACTTCGTCGGCGGCCTGGTAATGATCGTCGCCGATCGCGATGCCCACGCTGGCGGTGGGCTGCAGCTCCTTGCCGGCGATCAGCATCGGCGCGCCAAGCGCATCCATCACCCGCTGCGCCACGGTCAGCGCGACCGCCGGAACTTCCACCTGTTCGAGCAGGATCGCGAACTCGTCGCCGGACAGCCGCGCCACCAGATCCGGATGACGCACGCAGCTCGCCAGTCGCGTCGCCACTTCTTTCAGCACCTCGTCGCCGGCCAGGTGACCGAGGCTGTCGTTGATGATCTTGAAGCGGTCGATATCCAGATACAGCAAGGCGCAACGCCGATGCGGCTCGTGCTTGATCGCGGTCAGCACGCGGTCGATGCGGTCGCGCAGGTAGCCGCGATTGGGCAGGCCGGTCAGCGAATCATGCATCACCTGATGCCTGAGCTGGTCCTGGATGCGTTCGCGCTCGATGATTTCCTTGCGCAAGGCCTGCGTGCGTTCCTCCACCCGGTGCTCGAGCTGTGCGTAGGCGCGCCGCAGCGATTCGGCCGAGCGCCGCCGGGTCAGGCTGTTGGCGATCTGCGAGGCGACGAAGCTGAGCAGCTCCTGGTCGGCCGGGCGGTAGACGACCAGCGGGCTGTAGCTCTGCACCGTGACCAGGCCGATCACCTCGTCGCCGACGAACAGCGGCACGCCGAGCCAGCACATCGCCGGCGAACCGGAGCGACCAGGCGCAATCTCGCCCAACCGGTCGAGTTCCTCGATATCCGCGTTGTCGGCGCGCAGGGCAGTCCCGCGGCGCAGCACGTATTCGCTCAGGCCGCGCCCGAGCGGCCGTTCGGCCGGAGGCAACTTCACCGCATCCACCGAATAGGGAAACATCAGCCGCTGGCGATCGTCGGAGAGCAGCGCGATGAAGAAATTTTCGGCGTTCAGCAGCTCGCCGACCACCGCATGCACGCGCCGGTAGAACTCGTCCTGGTCGATATCCGCGGTGGCCAGCTGGGCGATCTGGAACAAGGCCGCCTGCAAATGCTCCGCGCGCTGCCGCTCGACGATCTCCAGCTGCAGTCCGCGATTGGCCTCGGCCAGCTGCAGGGTGCGCAGCTGTACGCGCTGCTCCAGATCGGCCTTGGTCTGCTTGCGTTCCAGCGCCGTGAGGATGTGGCTGCCGACGAATTCCAGCAGCGCCAGATCCTCGTCGGAGAAGCCGATGCCCTGCTCGTAGCTCTGCACCACCAGCGCGCCGCCGGTCTGGCCGTCGCGCATCATCGGCACGCCGAGCCAGTCGTGGCTGTCCGTGCCGATCCTGACCACCGGCCCGTTGACCTGGCTGATCAGTTCCTCCGAATTGCCCATGCGCGCCTTGCCGTCGCGGATCACGTACCAGGTCAGCGAGTGCTCGATCGCCGCCAGCGGCAGATCCTGTCCGTCGCCGGGCGAGGTCGGATCCTCGATGTCGACGAAGTACAGGAAACGGATCGTGTCCTGCTCGATGTTGCGCAACACGATGAAAAAGTTTTCCGCATACATCAGCGTGCTGACGATGGCGTGGATGCCGCGCAGCATGTCGGGCATGTCGCGATCGGACCCGGCCAGATCGGAGATCGCGAACAACGCGCGCTGCAGCGCTTCGGACCGCTCCAGCTGCTGGTGCGAGTGCTGCAGTTCGGACCATTCCAGCGCCCGCCGCAGATGCTGGCCCGCGAGTTGCAACGGCGCGGCCAGCGCGGCCAGAAAACCTGCGCCGTCGTAACCCGGCTGCAGGGTCAGCATCAACAGCGCCGGCTCGGGTTGCCGGCACAGGCGGATCGCGACGCGCTGACGATCGGCATGCCAGCAGGCTGCATCCGAGCGGGCGGCCTCATGCAGCCACGGGCAATCTGCCACGTCGAGCACACTCGATGGCGCGCTGCGATGATGCGCCGGGTCACTCAGCCCCCACAGCACGCAGGCCGCCCTGCAGCCCGGCCGCGCCTGCGCCAGATCCGCGATGACCGCACCGACTTCATCGGGCGTGTTCGCTGCCGTCAACCGGGTCAGCCAGGTCAGCTGCAATGAGCCGTATGACGGCGGCACATCCACAGCATCCACATGATTCATCGTTGGAGCTCCCCCGAGCCCTGCACGCAAGCAGTTGCGACCTAGCATACGCCTTCGATGCCGCTGATCTCAGGGTTATCGCAACGGCGGCGGCATGCGGATGCACAGGCAGTACCATAGGCTGCCCGCCGCACCGGGCATCGCCGTTCTCCAACGCGAGTCGTGGCCCGCATGGCGCCCATCGGCGGCGCCCACCACCGTTTCCCGCATCACCGCACCGCAGGTTCCAGCCACCGCCATGCTCGCCGACACCACCAAAGACGCCATCCGCGCCGCCTATGCACGCCTGAAGGACGGCCTGCCGGGTTTCCGCGCGCGCGCCTCGCAGGGAAAGATGATCGCCGAGGTGGCCAAGGCGTTCGGCCGCACCGGCGGCGTGGCGGTGATCGAGGCGCCGACCGGTACCGGCAAATCGATGGCCTACCTGATCGCCGGCGTGGCGGG
>DAIMGD010000275.1:0-3139 GCA_036724165.1 Rhodanobacter sp. | reverse complement strand
CGCCGACGCCGACCGGCTGGTCGCCGGCTTGGAGCAGCCGCCGCATGTGCTGGTCTGCGATTACCGCATGGCCGACATCGACGGTGCGTCGCTGCTGCGCCGGTTGCGCCGCAGCCTGCACAGCGTGCCGGCGATCCTGATCTCCGCCTACCTGGACAGCGATGGCTCGGCGGCCGGACTGGAGGACCTGCACAGCGAACGCCTGCGCAAACCGTTCGCCCCGGCGGCCCTGCTCGCCCGCGTCATCGCCAGCAGATAGCCCTGCCCGTGCACCGCGTTCAGCGGCAGCGGCTCGCCGGCCGCCGCCAGCACCTTGCGGCGCAGCCGATGGATCAGCGAATCCAGCCGGTGCGGATCGAACGCGTGCACGTCGTCGGTGAGCGCGCCGATCAACACGTCGCGCACGACGACCTGGTTCGGCTGCTTCATCAGCTCCTCCAGCAGCCGCCGTTCGGTCTTGCTCAGGATCACCCGCCCGCCCGAGGGCGACAGCAGCAGCCAGTCGTCCGAATCGAGCTTCCAGCTGCCCGCCGGCGTGGACGGATTCGCCGGCGGCCGTAGCCGGCGCGCGACGCTGTGCAGAGTGGCGACCAGCACGTCGATCTCGACCGGCTTGGACAGGTAGGCGTCGGCGCCTTCGCTGAGGCCGCGCACCCGATCGGTGGTTTCCGAACGCCCGGTCAGCATCACGATGCCGATGTCGGCGAACTGGGTGCGCAGCGTGCGGGCGATCTCGAAGCCATCGCGCCCGGGCAGGCCGATGTCCAGCAGCACGATGTCCGGCTTGCGCCGTTCGATCGACGATGCCATCTGCTCGACGTCGCCGATTGCCATCACCTCGAAGCCGAACTGGGTCAGCCGCGGCACCAGCACCCTGTCCCGCAGCAACGCATCATCTTCGATCAGCAACAGGCGCAGGCTTTCGGCAGGCATGGATCAACTGGGCAAGGGCACGGGACGTTCGTGATCGAACCATAGCGCATACGGGTCGCGCTTCGTTGCGAATGGCACCGCTTATCGGCACCGGGTTCACACAACGCATGGCATCAGGCCCCACTGGGTGGCCTTGTCGCCTGCAGGATGCCGGCCTGCCAGTTGATCGGAGCGCACAGCATTCCAAATTGCCGACACGGGTAGCAAAGTCAGCTTTGGGACTCGGCTTGAGCGAACCTGATCGCACTGCTTGCTGTCTTCAGAGCGCACGCAGCTTGTCCAGTTCGGCCGTCGCGCTGGCCACTTCCTTGTAGAGGCGCTTCCAGACACCGCACAGGGCGGGCTTCAAATAGGGAAGCGAATCGGCCATCGGCAGCGCGAGCAGGATCGAGGCGATCGCGTGCATATGAAGCACCTCCGGCTCGGACATATAGCCTTGCCGCTGCGAGCGCCACCCCATCGTTCCACCGCTCTGGTGCTGCGCGAATTGAAAATGCGAATTGGCGAGGAACAGGCCGAAGCCGAGAAAAACAGCCGCCAGATCGGTCACCGGTTCCCATACCTCCCAGCCACCCGGCGGCGGCACTGGAAAGCCTGCCGTACGGTAGTGCGCGAGTTCGTGCGCAAAGGTGGCGACCAGCGCCATGGGGTCATTGAGCTTCTGCGGGTGATACGTGATGAGCGCACCTTCATCCGTGCTGCGAAAGGTCCCTGCCGGCGACTGCGGCGCTCCCTGAATCAGCAACGCCCGGCCCACCAGCGGATTGGGATCGTCTTCCTGCGGCTGCACGGTGCATGGCCAGTCTTCCATACCGGCATGCCGACGCACTTGTCCGAAGATCGCCTCGGCCAATGCGTGCCCCCGCTCGCCGCGCTGCGGGAAACATACCGGGGTCGGCAAGACCATGCGGCGTTGCCGAAAAGCCTCGAAGCCGCCGGTATGCCGCAGTAGCCATGCAAACACATCGAACTGCCACTCGCTGAGCTCGTCACCCAGCAAGGTTCCCTTGCGAAACAACCCGAACATGATTCCCCTCCATCGCAATATCGAGAGCCAGGTGAAGTCTGGCCCCTTGGTTTTTATGTGCTTCTTAAAGGATCGGCTTGTGCCTGCTTCTCTGAACCCTGAGAGAGGAGACAAAGGCGACTTTTCAAGAAAGTACACCTTGCCCCGTGTCGTGACCGCGCTATGGAACGTGTGCGCCGGCGCGCGGCGCCAGCGGGCTGTCGGGTTTCCATTGCGGGGCGGCGTCGGCATCAGCGACGGCGGCGACCAGTTGGTAGAAGAAGCGGTTGAACCTGGCCGCGGCGGTCCAGTCCATCGGCTGGCTCAGGTCGTCCTGCGGGCGGTGGTATTGCACCTCGTACCAGTGCCGGTAGCGCTGCTCCGCATCGGTGCCGGGCTGGTAGCCGAACACGAAACCGGTCGCCGGGATGCCTGCCTGCACGAACGACCAGTGGTCGGCGCGCCGCAGCAGGTTGCGCTCCGGCTCGGGGTCGTGCTGCACGATGATGCCGTCGCGCGTCGCCACCGCGCGCACCGTGTCGCCGAGCGTGCTGTCGTCCAGCGCGTGCACGGTCAAGCGGGTCAGCGGGAAGATCGGGCGCAGCTGGTCGAGGTTGATGTCGGCGACGATCGCGTGCTTCGGCACGGTGGGATGGGCCACGAAGTAGCGGCTGCCGAGCAGCCCCTTCTCCTCGCCGGTGAACGCCGCGAACAGCACCGCGCGACGGTAGCCCTGGCCGTGCCGGCGCGCGGCCAGCTGTTCCAGCAGCGCGACATACGCCGCGTCGTCGAGGGTGCCGTTGTAGAGGTCGTCGCCGTGCACCGGCTCGCCGTGGCCGTAGCCGTCCAGATGCGCCGAGAGCACCACGGTCTGCTCGCGCAGTTGTGGATCGGTGCCCGGCAGCACGCCCAGCACATTCGCCGAGGTCACCACCCGCCGGGTCAGGTTCAGCCGTGCCTGAAAGCGCCCGGCCAGCTCGAAGCGCGGCAGCGGCTTGCCGGCGCTGCCCAACGCCAGCAGCTGCTGCGCGTCCTGCCCGCTGCCGGCGATCAGCGCCGCCAGCGCCTGCGGATTGAGCGTGGCCAGCAGCATCCGCGCGTCGGTGGACGGCGGTGCGTCGAGCGGCGCCATCGTGCGCGCATAGGCCACCGGCCAGCGCATCGGCTCGACGGTGAAGCCCGGGTCGGCCAGCGTGAGCA
>DAIMGD010000274.1:2977-3144 GCA_036724165.1 Rhodanobacter sp. | reverse complement strand
ATCGCGACTGAAGTCGCTCCCACGACCGCGGGGAGTCTCTTGTGGGCAGGATCCGCGTGGTCTTGTGGGAGCGGCTTCAGCCGCGACGGCCCAGCCTCAAGGCAGCAAGAGCATCGCGACTGAAGTCGCTCCCACGACCGCGGGGAGTCTCTTGTGGGCAGGATCCG
>DAIMGD010000274.1:0-2877 GCA_036724165.1 Rhodanobacter sp. | reverse complement strand
CCGCGACGGCCCAGCCTCAAGGCAGCAAGAGCATCGCGACTGAAGTCGCTCCCACAACGCAGTCATCACACGAGAAGGGTCAATTCGACGGTGCTTTCGGTGCGTCCCGGGCGGTCCACTTCTTCAACCAGCCATTGACCGCGTCGTGCCATTGCACGCTGTTATGCGGCTTCAGCACGAAGTGGGTTTCATCGGGGAAGGTGAGGAACTCACTGGGGATGCCGCGGCGCTGCAGTGCGGTGAACGCGCCCATGCCCTGGGTGATCGGAATACGGAAATCGTTGGCGCTGTGCACCACCAGCATCGGCACGCGCCAGTCCTTGACGTGGTTGACCGGATTGAACTTCTCGTAGTTCGCCGGATGCGCCCACGGCGTGCCGCCGTTCTCCTTCTCCTCGAACCACAGCTCGTCGGTGTCGTAGTACATCGCGCGCGCATCGAACACGCCGTCATGGTCGACCAGGCATTTCCACGGCTGGTTCCACACGCCGGCGATCCAGTACGTCATGTAGCCACCGTAGCTGGCACCAAGGGCGCAGGCGCGGTTGCCATCGAGGAAGCTGTACTTGTCCAGTGCGGCCTTCCAGCCGAGCTTCAGATCCTCCAGCGGTTTGCCACCCCAGTCGCCGGAGATCGCATCGGTGAACGCCTGGCCGTAACCGGTGGAACCGTGGAAGTTCACCGTCACCACGGCGAAACCCTGGCCGGCATAGGTCTGCGGATTCCAGCGGTAGCTCCAGCCGTTCTCCATCGCGCCCTGCGGGCCGCCATGGATGATGAACGCGACCGGGTAGGTCTTGCCCGGCTGGTAGTCGACCGGCTTGACCACGTAACCCTGCACGGTCTCGTTGTTCGCACCCTTGAAATTGTAGAACTCGAAGTCGCCCACCTTCGCGTTTGCCAGATCCGCGGCGTTGTAGTGGGTGATCTGTTTCAGACCGCTGCCGTTCGCATCGGCGAGATACAGATCGGCCGGCCGCTTCAGGTCATCGCGCGCCAGCAACAGCTTGCGGCCGGCGATGGAAAAACTGTCCACCGTGCCATCGCCAACCAGCTGGCTGACCTTGCCGCTGGCCGCGTCGATCGCGAACAGCGGGTGCTGACCATGGTCGTCCGCGCTGGCATAGAGCGTCTTGCCGTCGTCGGAAATGCCGAGCCCGCCGGGTGAACGATCCCACTGCGGATCCACTTCCCGCTTCGCACCACTGGCCAGATCCAGCGCCATGATCGCGAAACGATCGGCCTCGAAGCCGGGCGTCTTCATCGCCAGGTAGTACAGCGTCTTGCCATCGGGCGACGCCACCGGATAGCCATCCCATGCCTTGTTGTCGGCGGTGAGGTTCTTCGGCACCGCCGAGCCATCCACCGGCACGCTGTAGACGTCGAAGTTGGTCGACCACGGCTCGGTCTTGCCGGCAATGCGCACATCGAAATACACACTCTGGCCATCCGGCGCGAAGGCAAACTCGCTCTCGTCGCCGAACGGCTTGCTCGGCACATCACCATCGATGCCGCGGCTCAGCAGGGTCGGCTCGGCCGGCAGCTGGCCCTCGCCATCGAAGCCGGCGACATACAGCTGATTGCGCCGGCCGTTGGCCCAGGTATCCCAATGGCGAACGAACAGCTTGGTGTACAGCGTGCCGCTGGCCTTGTCGTGGCCGCGCGTCTCGATCCGCTGTTCCGTGCAGGCCAGGGTGGCGCAATCGGTGAACACCTCATACGACAGCAGTACACGCTTGCCGTCCGGCGACAGCTTGTAGCCGCCCAGATCCAGCACCGAATGGCTGACCTGTACCGGCGCCGAGCGCTTCACCAGGTTCAACCCTGCTTTGCCGCCCAGATCCAGCCGCCACAACTGCGCCACACCCTTG
Source organism: Rhodanobacter sp. (assembly GCA_036724165.1). Taxonomy (GTDB): domain Bacteria; phylum Pseudomonadota; class Gammaproteobacteria; order Xanthomonadales; family Rhodanobacteraceae; genus Rhodanobacter. The sequence goes on along the minus strand of DAIMGD010000274.1, from coordinate 1,006 downwards.
GCCGGCGCGATGAAATACAGGCTGTGCCCATCCGCCGACCAGCGCGCCGAGCTGCCCTTGTCGACCACCTTCACCGGCTTGCCGCCCTCTGCCAGACCCAGCACATAGATCGCATTGACGCCCTTGTTCGCGGCGTAATCCGTGCTGCGCACAGCAAACGCGGCATAGCGCCCGTCCGGCGACAACTGCGGGTCGCTGACCCGATCCATCATCACCAGGTCGCGCACGTTGAACGGATGCGATCCCTGCGTCTTGACGAAGGTGGTGTCCACGGCATCGCCCGCCATGGCGGGTGCGGCCAGCAGCGCAAGCAGCAGCGCGACAATCAGAGGTTTCATTGTGTTTTTCCCGGCTGACCAAAACACTAACGTATGCGCGGGAAGGTTTCGAGGCAAGCTCGGCGGCCCGTTCGACCCCGAAACCGGGCAGCCCGCATGCCTCGGGGTCTGGCGAGCGCGGCGCAGCCATGCATACTAGCTACTTCAAAATCAACAGACGGCACCGTGCGAACGAATGACCTCCCCCAATCGTCGATTGCGCGCAGGGAAAACTCGCGTCATGGCGCAGCCGGAAAGCATTCGCCCCCGCACAAGCTTCGCCATAGCCCAACGCCGTTGATCATCCGCCACTGCCGCTACACGGATATCTAGCCATGAACCGCTGGAAACTTTCCGCCATCCATCTGACGATCAGTTTTCTTCTCGCCGCATCCATATTTACCGTTCTCTACTTCCTGTGGTTTCCGTCGCCGTATTTTGTCGCGGCCGGCGCCAGCAAGCTGATCATGGTACTGATGGGGGTAGACGTCGGCATTGGTCCACTGCTGACCTGGATCGCCGCCAGCCCGCGCAAATCGCGCAAACTGCTGAAGCTGGACCTGTCGATCATCGCAGCGTTGCAGACGATCGCATTTGCCTATGGGGTACACGCGATTGCCTCCGCGCGGCCGGTATTCGTGGTCGCGGAAGTCGACCGCTTCGTGCTGGTGTCCGCCAGGGACCTGACC
>DAIMGD010000273.1:0-3184 GCA_036724165.1 Rhodanobacter sp. | reverse complement strand
GGGCTGGCGGCGGCGTTCGTCTACGCCGCCTGCGCCGCGTTGCGGCTGGCGCGCTTCAACACCCAGGTCGGCGTGGCCGACAAACGCTATTTCCAGGGACTGGCCAGCCCCGCCGCCGCCGCGGTGTGCATGTCGTTCGTATGGAGCGTGGACAAGTACGGCCTGCCCGGCAGTGAGTTTTGTCTGGCCACGGCCATCATGGCGGTGGTTGTCGGCTTGCTGATGGTCAGCCGGTTTCGCTACGTCAGCTTCAAGTCACTGCCGCTGGACGATCGCCAGCGCGTGCCGTTCCGCTGGATCGTTGTCGCCGTGCTGCTGCTGGCACTGCTGATCATGGATGCGGCTCGGGTATTGTTTGTCGGATTCACGATCTACCTGCTGTCCGGGCCGGTATGGACGGTGTGGGGACTGGCCACGCACCGGCGCCGGGCACGGCGCCATCCGGCATGAACATGTCCGTGCGCGAGCCCGCGGATAGCAGCCATCGTTCCCGTGTATTGCGGGTGCTGGGGGTGACGCCATGGGTGCGCCGCACCGCGCAGGGTATCGCCGTCGAGTTGCCGGACCACACGGCCAGCGTACGGGCCGATGCGTCTGCGGGCGTCGCCTGCGTGGTGGTCCTGCCGCAGGGTTGCAGCACGCGTGAACTGGACCTGCTGGGGCGTGCACTCAATGCCTGTGGCGCAACGCTGGCGCGGGCTGCACGTGTCATGGCAAGTGGCGGACAACTCGCTGCCAACGTGCCGGAGGCGCGGGCCTACCTGGTGTTCGGCGAAGCACAGGCACATGCGCTGGGCCGCAGCCTGCCGGCCGCGGTGATGCATCGCGCGCAGATCGTGCTGGCCGATGAACTCGCGCTGGTGCTGACCAGCGCGGGCGCCAAGCGGCGGCTATGGAGCGCACTGCGCAGCTTGCGCCGTACGCTGGCCACAGCGGGCAGCTAGCGCGATGGCCGCGATCGTCCGTCCTGCTGCTGCCCAGGTGCGCGCCATGCGCATCGAGGACCTGGACACCGTCAGCGCGCTGGAAAACATCTCCTACGACTTCCCGTGGTCGGCCGGCATCTTCAGCGACTGCGTGAAAGCCGGGCATCCCTGCTGGGTGCTGTGCGTGGATGAGGTCATCGCCGGCTACGGCATCCTGTCGATGGGCGCCGGCGAGGCGCACCTGCTGAATATCTGCATCGATCCGGCCTGGCGCGGGCAGGGGCTGGGCCGGCACCTGCTGCGCCGGCTGCTGGATATCGCACGCTGGAATGGCGCGGAGCGACTGTTTCTCGAAGTGCGGCCGTCGAATCCGCTGGCGAAGACGCTGTATGAGTCGGTCGGATTTGCCGAGATCGGGCGGCGGCCACGCTATTACCCGGCGCGCACCGGGCGCGAGGATGCGATCGTGATGGCGCTCGATATGGCCGCAGGCCATATCGAGCAATAGGTAAAGACGCTCTTGATCTTCCGCTCATGGCGGCAGAGCGGAACGCGCACCAGGCAAAGCCGCGAGATACCGGACCTCAACCCAGCTTCTGCGCCTGCTCACGCAGCGCAGTCAACGTGGTGTTCCAGTCGGCGATGCGCTGGCGCTCCTGGGCGACCACCTCGGCCGGCGCGTTGGCGACGAAGCTGGCGTTGCCGAGTTTGCCTTCGCACTTCTTGATCTCGACTTCGATGCGGCTGATTTCCTTGCCGAGGCGTGCCTTCTCGGCATCGAGGTCGATCAGGCCGGCGAGCGGAATCATCACGCGCAGGGTGCCGACCACGGCCGCGGCGGCGGCGGGTTCATCGGTGCCGCTGTCGATCCAATGTGGCGCTTCGGTACGGGCGAGGAACGCAATCTGCGCAGCGAACTTCGCCACGCGGGCGCGATCACTGGCGTCGCCGTCGGCGAGCAGCAGCGGGATCGTCTTGGCGGGCGAGATGTTCATCTCGGAGCGGATCTTGCGGATGCCGCTGAGCACGTTCTTGAACCACTCGATCTCGGCCGTCGCCGCGTCATCGGCAACGATCTCGTCGGCGCGTGGCCACGGCCGCTGCATCAGGCTGTTTTCGGTGAGGGCGAGTTTGGGCGCCACCGACTGCCAGATCTCTTCGGTGATGAACGGGATCACCGGATGCAGCGCGCGCAGCACGGATTCCAGCACCACCAGCAGGGTGTGGCGGGTCGAGGCAGCAGCGACGGCGTCGTCGCCATTCAGAGCGGGCTTGGACAGTTCAAGGAACCAGTCGCACAGCTCGTTCCAGGTGAATTCGTACAGCGCCTGCGCAAGGTGATCGAAGCGATAGCTGGTGAAGTGCTGCTCGACTTCGCCCAGCGTCTGCCTGAGGCGGGTGAGGATCCAGCGCTCCGCCTCGGTCACCGGTGCACCAGCGGGCGCCGCGATCTCGCCTTCCGCCCCGCTCTCATCGGGCATGTTCATCAGCACAAACCGCGCCGCATTCCACAGCTTGTTGCAGAACGACTTGTAGCCTTCGGCGCGCTTGATGTCGAAGTTGATCGTGCGGCTGTAACTGGCCAGCGCGGCGAAGGTGAAGCGCAGGGCGTCGGTGCCGATCGCCGGGATGCCGTCGGGGTAATCCTTGCGCACACGCTTCTCGACCTTCTCGCGCACCTGCGGGATCAGCAGCGACCTGGTGGACTTCGCCACCAGCGGTTCCAGTTCGATGCCGTCGATCAGATCCAGCGGATCCAGCGTGTTGCCCTTGGACTTGGACATCTTCTGGCCTTCCGCATCACGCACGATCGCGTTGATGTAGACCTCGCGGAACGGCACCTGGCCGGTGAAATACTTGGTCGCCATCACCATCCGCGCGACCCAGAAGAAGATGATGTCGAAGCCGGTGACCAGCACCGCGCTGGGCAGGAAGATCCTGTCCTGTTCCCAGTTCGCCACGACTTCGCCGCGCTCGTTCTTCACCGGGCCGTCGGCCGGCCAGCCCAGCGTGGAGAACGGCCACAGCGCGGACGAGAACCAGGTGTCCAGCACGTCCTCGTCCTGGCGCAGCGCGCCGACCGGTGCGGTGCTGGCACTGGCGCGCGCGTCGGCTTCGTCCTCGCCGACGAAGATGTTGCCGGACTCGTCGTACCACGCCGGGATGCGATGACCCCACCACAGCTGGCGGCTGATGCACCAGTCCTGGATGTTGTCCAGCCACTGCGTGTACGTGGTCGCCCAGTTCTCCGGCACGAA
>DAIMGD010000272.1:0-3185 GCA_036724165.1 Rhodanobacter sp. | reverse complement strand
CCGCAGTGCCCCCCAGCCCATGCGCCGGGGATCGTTGTAGCTGGCGAAGGAAAAATGATGTTTGGCGTTGAGCCAGCCATGGTTGGCGCCACCCAGGCTGGCGAAGGGTCTGCGTTCGATCATCGCGGTTCTCCTGTATTCGCATCGCGCCGGATCCGGCGCCAGCGGCAAACATAAGGCATGGTGGCGCATACCGGAACGTGCCTGCGGGAAACGGACTGTCGCCCCCGGCGGGGTGATCGGCATTTTGAGCGGGGATCGGTTGCTGTAGGGTGACGGGTGTGAGCGTCAGCCAGCGAGGTCGCGGGAACCTCCTGCGTGCTGCCGCATCCGATCATGGGTCAGCGGGGAAATCCATCGGCGCAACACGCGCCGTCGAGCATCGGACAGCCGACCGACCGGGGCGTTATTCCATTCACCAACCGTAATGCGAACCCAAGGGGATTCAACATGCTGATCTACGCGATTGTCATTTTTGCGATTGCCGCCGTTGGCGGACTGGTGCTGGCTTCCAGCGTGCTGCGAGGCAAGCTGGCGCCATGGGCGATCTCGGTGCTGCATGCGCTGCTGGGAGCGAGCGGCCTTGTGCTGCTGATCCTTGAAGTGCTGAAAGGCGCCACGCCGGCTCGCCTTGCCGCGGCACTGGGCCTGCTGGTGCTGGCTGCGCTGGGCGGCTTTTTCCTGGCCTCGTTCCACCTGCGCAAGCAGATCGCGCCGAAGGGCGTCGTGTACGTGCACGCCAGTGTCGCGGTAGCCGGTTTCCTCACCCTGTTGAGCCTGCTGCTGGGCTGAGGCATCGCATGCGCCATCCGCTGCATCCCGCGCTGGTCCATTTCCCGATCGCCTGCTGGTCGCTGGCGACGGCGGCGGATCTTGCCAGCCTGGTCTGGGGCGAACCGGCGTGGCGGTTTGCCGGCATGCTGCTGGTGGCGGGGATCGGTTTCTCGATTCCCGCCATGCTGGCCGGCTTTATCGAGCTGGCCAGGATCGCCAACGACAGCCCGGCGATCCAGGACGCCAACCGCCACATGATCGCGGTGATGAATTCATTGGCCTTCTATACGGCCAGCCTGTTCCTGCGTCTGCAGGGCACTACCCTGACCAGGCCCGGCCCGCTCGCCATCGCGCTGAGTGTGGTTGGTTTCCTGTCGCTGTGCGTTGCCGGCTGGCTGGGTGGCAAGCTGGTGTATCGGCATCGGATTGGGGTGAGCCGGCTGCCGCCCGAGCAAGCGGACACCTGAGCGCACGGCCTCGTACTACCCGGCTCTTCGAAAGGTCAGGTTGATGCGGCATTCGCCCAGCACATCGTGATGGTTCGGCTTGAGCGGCAGCACGCCGTGATAGCGCAAGCGCGCCGGGCCGCCCCATATCACCACGTCGCCATGCGCCAGTGGCACGCGGATCTGCCGGTCGGCGCGGTTCATCCCGCCGAACAGGAACACCGCGGGAATGCCCAGCGACACCGACACGATCGGCTGGCTGAAGTCGCGCTCGTCGCGATCCTGATGCAGGGTCAGCCGGTTGCCTGGCTCGTAGCGATTGATCAGGCACGCATCCGGCACAAAGCCGGCGAAACCCGCCTGCGCGGCCGCCGTGCCAGCCAGCCTCAGGAAAATTTCCGGCATCCATGGCCACGACTTGCCGCTCTCCGGATCGATCGGGTCATAGCGATAACCGCGCCGGTCGCTGACCCAGCCCAGCGGTCCGGCGTTGGTCATGCCCACCGACATGCGCAAGCCGCCAGGCGTGCGCAGATGCCGGAACGGTGCCTGCGCGACGATGGCATCGATCGCCTGCAACAGCGGCACCTCGTGCGCCAATCCAAATCCGCGCAGCACGACCGCGCCTTCGCACAAGGATTCTTCCGTGCATGCGACAAGGCGCGTGTGGCCGAACAGGTCCGTCGTGATCATGTGGCGTCGTGAAAGATGATGCCGAGCGTATGACGGTGACCGGCGCGCACCCGGCTCACGCCATGCCGCAATGTCACCCGATAGACACCGCGCGTGCCCTGCACGGGACGATGGTGCACGGCAAATATCACGGCATCGCCCTGACCCAGCGGCACTACCTCCGGCCGCGACTGCATGCGCGGGCGCTGCTCGGTCAGCACAAACTCACCCCCCGTGAAATCGCGCCCCGGCTCGGATAGCAGGATCGCCACCTGCAGCGGAAATACCTGTTCGCCGTACAGATCCTGATGCAGGCAGTTGTAATCGTCCGGGCCGTATTGCAACAGCAACGGAGTGGGGCGCAACTGGCCGGCGGCGTGGCAACGATCCATGAATGCAGCATGCAGCCCGGGATAGCGAAGCTCAATGCCCAGCGCGGCATTCCAGCGATTTGCGACCGGTACCAGTCGAGGATAGATCGCGGTGCGCAGGCCGGCCACCATGTCGGGCAATGGATAGCTGAAGTACTTGTATTCGCCACGTCCGAAACCGTGCCGCCCCATCACCACGCGGCTACGGAAAATATCCTGCTGCGCGTATTGGCCGGCCAGGACAGCGCACTCTGCCGGCGACAGCAAGCCTTCGAGCATGGCGCTTCCACGGACATCGAGCTCGCCCGTCACGCTGGTCCAGTCGAACCTCTGCAATCGCCTGCCAGCTTCCTCGGCCCACGCTGGCGATGTCTTGAGTTGCGCATTCACGCGCGTGCCTCCCGCGCCAGCAGGGCCCGCTTGCGCTGCACGCCCCAGCGGTAACCGGAGATCGAACCGTCCTTCTTCACGACACGATGGCAGGGAATCAACACGGCCAGTGTGTTGGCCGCACATGCACTCGCCACCTCACGGGCATCTTTCGGTACACCAAGCTGCGCGGCGATATTGCCGTAGCAAACGGTTTCGCCCGCCGGAATCGCGCGCAGTGCATGCCATACCCGTCGCTGAAAGTCCGATCCATGCAGGTCGACGGCGAGAAGGCTGGCGCTGTGCGGCTGTTCGATCAGCTCGACCAGTTCCTGCACGATCCGGGTCATGAAGACGGAATCCTCGTCCACGCACGCTTCCGGAAATCGTTCACATAACGCAGCGACCAGGCTTCCTTCCGGCATGCCGAATTCAACCATCAGCAGACCGTGCTGGGAGGCCGCCGCGATAAACGCACCCAGCGAGCTTTGTCCCCAAGCATAGCGAATCTTCGGTTTCATCGCGACTTCCACAAATCATGCCGCGTCAGATG
>DAIMGD010000271.1:0-3206 GCA_036724165.1 Rhodanobacter sp. | reverse complement strand
TGACCACGCTGGTGGCGATGGGTGCGGCACTGCCGCTGGCGATCGGTTTCGGCGTGGGCTCGGAAATGCGCCAGCCGCTCGGCATCGCGATCGTCGGCGGGCTGCTGGTGTCGCAGCTGCTGACCCTGCTCAGCACGCCGGCGATCTACCTGTGGAACCATGACCGCAAGATCCGCCAGGCTGCGCGGCGTGCGCGCCGCGCGGAAAAGCGTCTGCTGAAGGCGCAGCCGGCGAGCTGAGCGGGCACCGGTATCATGGCCCGGCGGCCGGCGCCGCCGGCAAGTAGCCCCTGCCTTCCGACACGGTGTGGACTTCAGGCACATACGCCAGGGCGCCGCGACTGGCATAAAGGGCGGCATGCTGGCGTGCCAGGGAGGCCGCGTGAATATCTTCGCACCCATGATCCGCCGGCCTGCCGGCACCTCGCTGCTCGCCATCGGCCTGATGCTGGCCGGGCTGTGGGCGTACCTGCTGCTCGGGATTGCCGCGCTGCCGACGCTGGAATTCCCCGGCGTCATCGTGGCCGCGGGGATGCCCGGCGCGAGTGCGCAGACCATGGCCAGCACGGTGATGGCACCGCTGGAGCGACACCTCGGCCGGATCCCCGGGGTCAAGCAGATGAATGGCACCGCCAACGAAGGCGGCGCGCAGATCCAGGTGCTGTTCGATTTCGGCGTCAACACCGACGCGGCGGCGCGCGAGGTGCAGGCGGCGATCAACGCGGCGGCGGCCGACCTGCCATCGGGCATGCCGAGCCCGCCGGCGTACTTCAAGTTCGATACCTCGCAGATTCCGGTGCTGCTGGTGTCGCTGACCTCGACCAGCCTGCCGCCGGACAAGCTGTTCGATCTTACCGATACCTTGCTGCAGCCGGCGGTGGCACAGATCCCCGGCGTGGCACGCGTGCAGGTGTTCGGTGGCGCGCCGCATGCGGTGCGGATCGAGCTGAACATGGCGGCGCTGGCCGCCAAGGGCATCACCGGCAACGACGTCACCAACGCGCTGGTCGCGGCCAACGTCAGCTCGCCGCAAGGCACGCTGAGTAACGGCCACACGCAGATGACGGTGACGGCGAACGATGCGCTGCACGACCCGGCCGAGTTCGCCCGGCTGCTGATCGCGATGAAGAACGGCCAGCCGGTGCGGCTGTCCGACGTGGCCACGATCAGCAGCGGCCAGGAGGACGCCTATCAGGCGGCCTGGTTCAACGGCCAGCGCTCGGTGACCATGCAGATCAGCAAGCGGCCGGAGGCGAACGCGGTGGCCACCGCCGAGGCGATTCGCGCGAAGCTGCCGCAGCTGCGGCTGCTGCTGCCGGCGGACGTGCAGATCACCCCGATCTTCGACCTGACCCTGACCACCAAGTCCGCGCTGCACGAAGTGCAGGTGGCGCTGCTGCTGAGCATCGTGATGGTGGCGCTGGTGATGCTGGTGTTCCTGCGCCGCTGGCGGCCGACCCTGATCGCCATGCTGAGCGTGCCGCTGTCGCTGGCCGGTGCGTTCGTGGTGATGTGGACGCTGGGTTACTCGCTCAACACGCTGTCGCTGATTGCGCTGGTGCTGTGCATCGGCTTCGTGGTGGACGATGCGATCGTGGTGATCGAGAACATCGTGCGGCACATGGAACAGGGCACACCGGCGCTGCCGGCCGCGCTGATCGGCGTCAGCGAGATCGGCTTCACGGTGATCTCGATCACGCTGTCGCTGGTGGCGGTGTTCGCGCCGATGCTGTTCGGCAACAACATCTTTACCATGCTGATGCGCGAGTTCTCGGTGACCCTGACCGCGGCGGTGGTGATCTCCGCGCTGGTCTCGCTGACCCTGACCCCGGCGCTGTGCGGCCGCTACCTCACGCTCGAGCATGCCGACGCGCGCGCGCCCAATCGCCTGCAGCGGGCGCTGGAGCGCTTCGATCGCGGCCTGCACCAGCGTTACGAACGCGCGCTGGACTGGGCCATGCATCACCGCCGAATCATGCGCTGGCAGCCACCGATCCTGCTGCTGCTGACCGCGCTGCTGGCGGTGGCGGTGGCGATGACCGCCGGCGGCGGCATCATGCCGGAAGAGGACATCGGCATGATGCAGGCGGACATCAGCGCCGAGGCCAACATCTCGCCGGAGCTGCTGGCGCAGCGCGCCCAGCAGATGGCGGCGGTGATGCAGGCCGATCCGGCGGTGCTGGATGTCACCACCTTCCTGGGTGGCAACAACAGCGGCGGCGCGGTCGGCAACCACGCCACCATGCTGATGGATCTCAAGCCGTACGGCGGTGCCGCGGGGGACCGCCACGACCACGTCAAGCAGGTGATCGAGCGACTCGCCAAGCAGTACAAGAAGCTGTCCGACGTCGACGTGTCGCTGACCCCGGTGCAGTTTTTCGGCGGCGGCAACGGCGGCAGCGCCGGGCAGGGCCAGTACCAGTTCCAGCTCAACAGCAGCAGCGGCACCGCGCTGCAGGCGCCCACCCTCAAGCTGGAGCGGCAGATGCGCGGCATGAAGGATTTCCGCGACGTCAGCAGCAGCTTCGACAGCATCGGCAAGCAGCAGATGCTGACGGTGGATCGCGAGGCGGCCAGTCGCCTGCATGTCGGCATGGGCATGATCGACGAGGCGCTGTACAACTCGTTCGGCCAGCGGTCGGTGTCCACCATCTATTCGGACATCAACCAGTACCGCGTCGTGCTCACCTCATCCGGCGAGCAGTCGCTGAATCCGGCGACGCTGCTGAACACCTATGTGCGCAACTCCCAGGGCCGGATGATCCCGTTGTCCGCGCTGGCGCACATCGCGCCGAGCATCGCGCCGGTCAGCATCGAGCACTACAACCAGCTCGAATCGGCGTCGATCAACTACAACCTGGCCAAGGGCGTGACCCAGCTGCAGGGCCTGAAACTGGTCGACCAGGCGATGGCCGCCGCGCAATTGCCGGCCGGCGTGCAGAAGCAGTACACCGGCAACAACCAGCAACTGACCGAAGCGGCGACGAATGCCGCCTTCATGCTCATCGCGGTGATCCTGGTGATGTACATCGTGCTGGGCATCCTCTACGAGAGCCTGATCCATCCGCTGACCATCCTGTCCACGCTGCCGGCGGCCGGCATGGGCGCGTATCTCGCCATGCTGATCACCCACACCCAGCTCACGATGATGTCGATCATCGCGATCCTGATGCTGATCGGCATCGTCAAGAAGAACGCGATCCTGAT
>DAIMGD010000270.1:0-3226 GCA_036724165.1 Rhodanobacter sp. | reverse complement strand
GGCTCGACTACTACAACCACAACCTCGACAGCGCGCCGGAGTTCTACGGCGAGGGGATCCACACCCGCCAGTACCAGGACCGACTCGACACGCTGGAGCATGTTCGCCACGCCGGCATGAAGACCTGCTGCGGCGGCATCGTCGGCATGGGCGAATCGCGCGACCAGCGCGCCGGCCTGCTGCAGACGCTGGCCAACCTGCCCGAGCACCCGCAGTCGGTGCCGATCAACCAGCTGGTGCAGGTCGAAGGCACGCCGCTGAACGGCACCGCGGCGCTGGATCCGTTCGAGTTCGTGCGCACCATCGCGGTGGCGCGCCTGCTGATGCCGGCCTCGATGGTGCGGCTGTCGGCCGGTCGCCAGCAGATGGACGACGCGGTGCAGGCGCTGTGCTTCTTCGCCGGCGCCAATTCGATCTTCTACGGCGAGAAACTGCTGACCACCGGCAACCCGGACGTGGAGCACGACCGCGCGCTGTTCGCACGGCTCGACCTGCGTCCACTGCAGGTGATCGAGGAAGCCGGCACCGTGCATGCGGACATCCTGGAAACGGACAACGCCGGTTGCGTGCAGGATGGCGGCTGCGGCGTTGCGGCCTGACCTGCTCCAGCGTCTGGCCGTCCAGACGGCTAAGCGCGAAAGCGCAGGTCTTCGCCGACGCCTGCGCACGATCGAGCACGCCGATGGGCCGTGGCAGGAAACCGGCGGGCAGCGCCTGCTCTCGTTCTGCAGCAACGATTACCTCGGCCTCGCGCAGCATCCGCAGGTGATCGCCGCGTTCAAGCGGGTGGCCGACGACGAAGGCGTGGGCAGCACGTCCGCGCACCTGGTCTGCGGGCACCGCGCCGAACACGCGGCGCTGGAAGAAGCGCTGGCCGCATGGACCGGGCGCGAGCGCGCGCTGCTGTTCTCCGCCGGCTACATGGCCAACCTCGGCGTGCTGCAGGCGCTGCTGACGTGCGGCGACTTGTGTGTGCAGGACAAGCTCAACCACGCCTGCCTGCTGGACGGTGCGCAACTCGCCGACGCCGAACTGAAGCGCTATCCGCACGCCGATGTGGCCGCCGCGGCGCGTCAGCTGGCGTCGCGCGGTGAAGCGGCCGCGCTGCTGGCCACCGATGGCGTGTTCAGTATGGACGGCGATGTCGCGCCGCTGCGCGAGCTGGCCGCGTTGTGCCGGGGCGAAGGCGCGACGTTGATGGTGGACGATGCGCACGGCCTCGGCGTGCTTGGCCAGGATGGTGCCGGCAGCGTCAGCGCGGCCGGACTCGGCCAGCGCGAGGTGCCGGTATTGATGGCCACGCTGGGCAAGGCACTCGGTTGCGCCGGTGCGTTCGTCGCCGGACCGGCCCCGCTGATCGAGGGACTGATGCAGTTCGCCCGCCCCTACATCTACACCACCGCGATGCCGCCGGCGCTGGCCGCCGCCGCGCTCGCTGCGGTGCGGCTGGCGCAGACGGAGTCGTGGCGTCGCGACAAGCTCGCCGCGCTGATCGCCCGCTTCCGCAGTGGCGCGGCCCAACTCGGGCTCGCCTTGTCGCCCTCGGCCAGTGCGATCCAGCCGCTGCTGCTCGGCGATACGCAACGCGCGCTGGACGCCGCCCAGGCGCTGGAGCGGCTAGGCCTGCTGGTCAGCGCGATCCGTCCGCCGACGGTGCCCGCGGGCGGCGCGCGCTTGCGCATCACGCTGTCGGCGGCGCATGAGGAAGAGCACATCGACCACTTGCTGGCCGCGCTGGAAACGCTGCGTCTGACCCCGGCCACCCGCTGAGCGCCAGCCCGCCCCGGCGCACCCCGTATAATCGCCGCCTGCTTTGCCGACTACCCCGCATGTCGATCGTCAACATCTCCGCCTACAAATTCGTCAGCCTGGACGAGCTGCCCACGCTGCGCGAGCGGCTGCATGAGCACTGCTCAGCGCTGGCGCTAAAAGGCACCATCCTGCTGGCGCCGGAAGGGATCAACCTGTTCCTCGCCGGCACCCGCGCACAGATCGACGACTTCATCGCCAGCCTGCGTCAGGATCCACGTTTCGCCGACATCGTTGCGAAGGAGTCGCTGTCCGACAGCGCGCCGTTCGGCCGCATGCGGGTACGCCTGAAGCAGGAAATCATCACCATGCGCTTGCCCACGATCCGCCCCGAAGGCGGCCGCGCGCCGGCGGTGGATGCACTCACGCTGCAGCGCTGGCTGGACCAGGGCCATGATGACGACGGCCGCGAGGTCGTCTTGCTGGACACGCGCAACGACTACGAGACCGACGTCGGCAAGTTTCCGCAGGCGGTCGACTACCGCATCGCCAGCTTCACCGAATTCCCCGCCGCGATCGCCACTGACCGCGCGCGCTACGACGGCAAGACCATCGTCTCGTACTGCACCGGCGGCATCCGCTGCGAGAAGGCCGCGCTGCACATGCGCGACCTCGGCATCTCGCACGTCTACCAGCTCGACGGCGGCATCCTGAAATACCTGGAGCAGACCGACGGCGCGCACTGGCACGGCGATTGTTTCGTGTTCGACGGGCGCGTGGCGGTGGACAGCGCACTGACGCCGGCCGGCACCCCGATGCCTGCACCGCGTGCCAGGAACAAGGGCCCCGACGCATGAGCCTGTACATGGAAACCCATGGCCACGGCCTGGTGCCGATGGTGCTGCTGCACGGCTGGGCAATGCACGGCGGCGTGCTGGCGCCGCTGGTCGAGGCACTGAAAGAACACTGCACGATGTACGTGGTCGACCTGCCCGGCCACGGTTATTCGCGCGACTGCGGACTGCCGCTGGAACCACACGCCTGCGCCATGGCGATTGCCAGGATCACGCCGCCGGCGATCTGGCTCGGCTGGTCGCTGGGCGGCACCATCGCGTTGACCGCCGCGCTGGAAATGCCGCAGCAGGTTCGCGGCCTGGCGATGCTGTGCGCCACGCCGAAGTTCGTGCGCGATGCCCACTGGTCGTTCGGCGCCGACGCCAGGCTGGTGCACCAGCTCGCCACCGACCTGGAAACCGATTACCACGCCACCATCGAACGCTTCCTTGCACTGGAAGCGATGGGTAGCGCCGACCCGCGCGCCGAACTGCGCCATCTGCGCACGCTGGTGTTTGCCCGCGGCGAACCCGACCTGCGTGTGCTGCAGGATGGCATCCGCATCCTGGATAGCGCCGACCGTCGCGCCGCCCTGCCCGACCTCGGCGTACCCAGCGCATGGATCGCCGGCCGCCGCGACCGG
>DAIMGD010000269.1:0-3320 GCA_036724165.1 Rhodanobacter sp. | reverse complement strand
GGCCGAGTCGTACTCGTTCATCTGGCAGCCGTGGGTCTTGATGAAGAGTTTGCCGCTCATGGCTCGGGATACCGTGGTTCGTGCGCAGGTTTGTGATCTGCCGAACCGCACAGTTTACCCGTGCAGGACAGGGGCCGCCAGTCGATCCGTACGACAGATCAAGCACTTGCAGGTCGCGACGCGGCTTGGCGCGGTCAGGCCGGAGCGTGATGCCGGCAGGCATTGCTGCACTGAAACGGCTGGCGTGCAGGGGGCTGCGAAGCGCACGCAGAACGGTCGTGGTGCACGAAATCATCGGCGCAGGCTTGGCGCAGGCGGCGCATGGCGGCACACTGCGCCCATGTTTGACGTTGCAAGCCATGGGGGAAGCGTCGATCGGCCTGCCAGGGGCTTCCCGATGTGTTCGATCCTGTTGGGGATCGGGCTTGGCTGTGTGCTGCTATCGGGCCTGTTTTGGCTGCCTGCGGCCCATGCCGGCACGCTGTATCACTGCACGGGCGCCGCTGGCGAGAATGTTTTCAGCAGCAGCACGGCGGGTTATCACGGCTGCAGGAAGATCAGCACCTACAGTGCGCCGGTTCCCGCGCGGAAGGCGCTGCCCTTGCCGGTGTCGCTGACAGGGGTGACCGGTTCCGTCAGCACGACGGCGCACATGCTGACTCTCGCTGCGGCCGAGCCGATTTCGCTGGTGCATGTGCAGGGGGCAGTCGAGACCAGCGCGCGCCGCCTCGATCCAACGCAAGCGCAGCGAGTGTCATTGGCTGCCGTGCAGGGCGAGGTCGAGACCACGGCCAAGCCCACTCCGGCGATCGCCTCGACCGGCACGCCCGGGCAGTGGAACTACCACGAGTCGCACGCCGCTGCGCTGCCGGCAGCTGTTGCGGACGGGCCTGGCAATCGCATCCTGCGCGGCGCGGTGTATCGCATCGTGCGTCCGGACGGCAGCGTGGAATATACGAATCTGCGTCCGGCCGACCAGAAAGGTCATGCGGTGACCATGCTGTTCAGCTATATCGCCACCTGCGCCGCCTGCAACCTGCACTCGCCGATCCATTGGGGCAGCGTGAATCTCAACCTCACCGCGTATGGCGACACGATCCGCGAGGCCAGTGTCGAGTACGGGGTCGACGAGGCATTCCTGCGCGCGATCATTCATGCGGAGAGTGCGTTCAATCCGCGCGCCCTGTCGATCAAGGGCGCGCAGGGGCTGATGCAACTGATGCCTGGAACAGCCAGCAACATGGGTGTGCTGGACGCATTCAACACGGATCAGAACATTCGCGGGGGCGCCCGCTACCTGAGCCTGCTGCTGCACGATTTCAACGGCAACGAACGGCTGGCTGCGGCTGCCTACAACGCCGGTCCGGGCGCGGTGCAGCGTTACAGTGGCGTGCCGCCGTATCCCGAAACCCAGGTCTACGTGGAACGCGTGGGCACGCTGCGCAAACGCTATGGGGAAGCCATCCATCCGCCCCTGGCATCGCGCGGATCCGGTTGAATCAATTGTTCAAGGCGGTGCTCGCGCTCATCAGCGGGCGTTGCGCCAGGGTGACTTCCAGATGGAGCGGACTGCCATTGCGCAGGCCGGAAACCAGCACCTTGCTGCCGGGCTTGAGCGTGGCCTCGCGCCGGCGCAGATCGGCCGGGTCGAGAATGTCGTCATTGCCGATGCGCAGCAGGATGTCGTGCGGCTGGATACCGGCAAGGGCCGCCGGCCCGCCGGGATAGACGTCGGTGACCTGCACCCCGCGTGCCGCTGCCGGGAGGCCGCTGTCGGCGGCAACCGGCACGAACGCGTAATCGGCGCCGAGCCAGCCGCGCACGACATGCCCGGTGGCGATCAGTTGATCCAGCACTTTCCTCGCGGTGGCGACCGGGATCGCAAAGCCGATGCCCTCCGCGCCCGCGGCCTTGCCGATCAGCAGGGTATTGATGCCGACCAGTTCGCCCTGGGTGTTGACCAGCGCGCCACCGGAATTGCCAAGGTTGATGGCCGCATCGGTCTGGATGAAATCCTCCGCGCTGGCGCTGTTCAGTTGCCGCCCGATGGCACTGACGATACCCATGGTCACGGTCTGGTTGAGGCCGAGCGGATTGCCGATCGCCAACACCACGTCGCCGGCACGCAATTGCTGCATGTCGGCCATGTGGATCACCGGCAGGTTGCTGGCCTCGATCTTCAAGACCGCCAGGTCGGTTTCCTCATCCGCGCCCACCAGGGTCGCCTTGGCGATGCGGCCGTCGTACAGCAGCACCTGGATATCGGCAGCCTGGGCGATGACATGGTTGTTGGTCAGCACGTAGCCTTGCCCCTGCGCGCTGACGATGACGCCGGAACCCAGCGTCTGCTCCTTGTGCTGGTAGGTCGTGGGCTGGCCGCCGAACAGCTGCTGCAGTACGGGATTGTCGTACATCCGCAAGGCCTGCTCGGTGACGATACGGTTGGCGTAGATGTTCACCACCGACGGAGCGGCGGCGGCCACGGCGTCGGCGTAGGAGACCGGCCCGGCGCCTGCAGACGGTGCATTGGACAGCGTGGGCGTGCTCAGTCCGAAGCGGGCACGCAGGCGCTGCCCGCTGCCTGGCCAGAGCAGGCCGACCACGAACGCCAGCGCCAGCCCGAGGATGACGAAGCGTGCGATGAAGGTGAGTGTGCCGGCGGCATGTTTCATGTCGTAGAGAGGTGTCCGGCAAGTCTGGGCAAGTATCGCGGCGGAACAGCTTCGCCTGATGCGTTTATTGTACGGGGCAAGGCCTGACGCTACACTAACGCGATTTTTACGGGGTCCAAACCCCGCCATACATTGCAAGAACCGGAGAGCCTGATGGCGAACGAAGTCGTCGATCACGGCCGCCGCCGTTTCCTTACAGCAACCACTGCGGTGGTTGGTGGCCTGGGAATCGTGTCGGCAGCTGTGCCCTTCATCAAGTCGTGGGAACCCAGCGCGCGCGCCAAGGCCGCTGGTGCTCCGGTTACCCAGTCCTTGAGCAGGATCGAACCTGGTCAGCAGCTGATCGTGGGCTGGCGCAGCCTGCCCGTGTTCATCGTCAACCGCACCCCTGCGCAGCTTAAAGTGTTGCCGGCGCAGGATTCGCGGCTGGTCGATCCGAAGTCGACGGTCGATCAGCAGCCGAAGTACGCGCAGAACGAAACCCGCTCGATCAAGCCCGAGTGGCTGGTCATGGTCGGCATCTGCACCCATCTGGGTTGCGTGCCCGGTTACGTGGGCGAGATGAAGCCGGAACCGTTCGATCCGAACTGGCAGGGTGGCTACTACTGCCCCTGCCACCACTCGCGCTATGACATGGCGGGCCGCGTC
>DAIMGD010000268.1:2123-3354 GCA_036724165.1 Rhodanobacter sp. | reverse complement strand
TCGCTCTTCAGATAGGCGTAATAAATTGGCGCAGCGACAAGGCCGGGCAGCCCGAAAGCCGCCTCCATCACCAGCATCGCGATCAGCAGCTCCCAGGCCCGCGCATGGATCTGCGTGCCGACGATGCGCGCGTTGAGAAAATATTCGAGCTTGTGGATCAGGATCAGGAAACCCAGCGCGGCGATGCCGACGCCCAGCGACACCGAGAGCGCGGCGATGGTGACTGCCGTGTTGGACAGCAGATTGCCTACCACCGGCAGCAGGCCAACGATGAAGGTCAGGACCACCAGCGTCTTCGCCAGCGGCACGTGAATACCCAGCAGCGGCAGCACGCCGAGCAGAAAAATCGCGGTGCACAGCGTATTGATCAGTGAGATCTTGATCTGCGCGAACACGATGTTGTGGAATGCCTCGGCCAGTCGCTGGCAGCGCAGGCCGAGGGCTGCGGCCAGTGGCCCCACTTGATGGGGCGGGCGGGTGCGGCTGAGTGCCACGATGGCGCCCAATATCAATCCAATGATGATGTGCAAGAACGCGCGCGCGGTCTGCTTGCCGGCCAGCTGCAGGCTCACCGCATGCTTGCGGGTCAGTTCCAGTGCCATCACCCGCAGCTCGTCGACGCTGTCCGGCAGCAGGCCGACCAGCGCCGGTGGCAGTTGCTGACGCGCCTTGTCCACCAGCGGCATCAGCTGGTTCTGCCACAGTTCCGCCGGATTGCCGATCTCGCTGCGGATAAAACTGATACCGCCCAGTATCAGCAGTATCAGCAAACCCACCACGATCGCTCCCAGCACGCTAACGACGACGACGCGTGCTCGCTTGCCGGAAATGCGCTGGCCCAGCAGGGGCGTCATCGCCTGCACCAGTTCGTAGACCAGCAGGCCAGCCAGCAAGGCCGGCAGCATGCGCAACCCGAGAATCAGCAATAGCGCAGCTGCTGTCAGCAGATAACTCGCGATCCGGATGCTGGAGGATGGCGCGCGCGCGTCGGGCATCGGGGAATCCATGCGAGTCGGGACCATGTGCGTGCGGGCCGCCAGTCTGTCAGCAGCGTACGGTCACTGCCAACCCCGACTTGGGGCTGTCGTAAACTCCGGTCATCGTCATGGCTATCGAGCCAGCCCAAGGATCCCCGCATGTCACCCCGCCTGTCCGCCACCCTGACCGCCATCGCCTTGCTGGCCGGATGCGCAAACGCGCCGCTGAAGTCCGTTCCCTCGTCGACTGCCCA
>DAIMGD010000268.1:0-2113 GCA_036724165.1 Rhodanobacter sp. | reverse complement strand
CCAGCCCTGTCCGCCGCTGCTCGCCCGAGGTGTCAGCCCAGTCCGCCGCGCCAGCCACCAAAGCCGCCACGCCAGCGGATGACAACCTGAATGCGGTGGCCTGGAGCCAGACGGCGATCGAACATGATCTGATCTACCTGCAAACCTACCGCGATGCGCAGGCCCTACTGCTCGCCGCGTTGAAGGACAAGCACTGGGATGCCTTGCCGAAGGACGATCGCATGGCGCCCATCCAGCATCTGAAGCCCGCCGTGGTTCTGGACATCGACGAAACCGTGCTGGACAACTCGCCTTATCAGGCCCGCCTGATCCGCAGCGGCGGCGAGTACAACGAGGCCGACTGGGCTGCCTGGTGCAAGGAGCAGAAGGCGCGCGCGCTGACTGGCGTGGTCGGCTTCACGCAGTTCGCCGCCAGGCACGGCATCGCGGTGATCTATGTCTCCAACCGCGCCAAGGATCTGGACCAGGTCACGCTGGCCAACCTGCGCCAGGCCGGCCTGCCCGTGTCCGGGCCGGACGCGTTCCTCGGACTGGGCACGTTGGTCGAAGGCTGCGAGCAGACCGGCACTGAAAAGGGCTGCCGGCGTCAGCTGATCAGCCATCGGTACCGCGTACTGATGCAGTTCGGCGATCAGATCGGCGACTTCGTCACCGTGCTGGCAAACAACCCTGCGGGCCGCGAGAAAGCCATGGCGGCCTACCTGCCATGGATCGGCACACGCTGGTTCGTGCTGCCGAATCCGACCTATGGCTCATGGGAGCCGGCACTGTTCAACAACGACTGGACCGCTCCGCGCGAACAGCGGCGCCAGCAAAAAATCGATGCGTTGCGCTATCAGTAAAATAACTTATTAAAAATCAATTATTTATTGTATAAAAGAAAAGTATTGCCTTAGATTTAACGAACAAGTAATATTTCACACGCCAACACCTGCTGACCAACATTTTGCAGGCAAGGCCATTTCCCTTCCGGCTCTGCCGGATTTCCCCGTGCGGCTTCATGCCCGCGGGGTTTTCTTTTTGCAGCGTCGCGAAAACCAGCACGCGACCCTTGTCGGTGTGCCGCCACGCCGCTTACCCTGCCCGATCACGACGCTGCGCCAGCCTGGGCGTCCTCCCCGCCATTCATCGCGAGAACCCGCCATGCATTTCCCATCTCCCCGCTACGCCTTGCTGCCGCTGCTCGCCGCGCTGGCGCTGACTGCATGCCACGGCAAGGATGACCTTTCACAGCCAGGCGGCAGCACCCCGGAAGCGGCCGTGCAGGCCTCGGTGGATCTGTTGAAGGCCGGGAATTTCAATGGCCTGTGGAAGCACGCCCTGCCGCCGGCGGATTACGCCACCTTGCGTGCCGACTGGCAGCAGCATGAGCAGAACAAGCAGCCCATCACCGCCGAGGATCGGGTCAGGTTCAGCGATGCCATGCGGAAGCTCACCGAGCCGGACGCGGAGAACAAGCTTTACGCCGAATTGCAGCCGAAGCTGACCACCATGGAGCAGCAGTACAAGGATCAGGTGCCGGTCTTGATCAGCGTCGGCGAGGCGCTGGTGAAGAACGGTGTGGCACAGAACAAGAACCTGACCGAAGCGCAGAAGACCCAGGCCAGCAGCGTGCTGGACGTACTCGCCCCGTGGGCACAGCAGACACCGTGGTTCGATCAGGCCAAGGCGAAGCAGGCCATCGGCGTGGCCGTGGCGACCACGCGCAAGCTCGATCTGAAAAGTCCAGACGTGTTGCGCACGATGGATTTCGACACCGCGATGCAGAAATACTCGGTCGGTTTCGCCGGTGCCAAGCAGCTGCTGGCGATCTATGGCCTCTCGGTGGACGACACGCTGAACTCGATCAAGGTCACCCCGCTCGACAGCAGCAATGGCCATGCGCGCGTGAAGATCGACTACATCCTGCTCGGCAAACCACTATCGACCGAATCGCAGCTGGTCCAACAGGACGGCCGCTGGTACAGCGAGGACATGCTGAACAACGTGCGCGCATCGCACAAGCAGCTCATCGAGCAGCTGAGCCAGCCGGTCGGCAGCGCCAGCGCCCCGGCCAGCACGGCACCGGCACCGGCACCGGCACCGGCGAAAGACTGAACAGCGCAGCCGTTAG
>DAIMGD010000267.1:0-3372 GCA_036724165.1 Rhodanobacter sp. | reverse complement strand
TGCCGCCGCGCGCCTGCTCGCGCTGCTTGCGAAGCTCGCCGATCTCGCGCAGCACCGCCCACATCGGACCGGCGCTGCCGGCGTCGATGAGCTGCTGCACGCCGGCATAGTTGAGCTTGGCGCGACTGCTGACGCGCGCGCGCCGCACGTCGATGCCGGCGATCTCGCCGGTCTTGTCCAGCTCGATCGTCCACAGCAGGGCCGGACGCAGCTGGCCGGGCAGCAGCGAGGTGGCGCCTTCGGACAGCACCTTCGGATGCAGCGGGATCTTGGCATCCGCACCGTACAGCGTCTCGCCGCGCCGGTTCGCCTCGAGGTCGACCGGATCGCCGGCGGTGACGAAGGCGGCGACGTCGGCAATCGCGTAATACACCCGATAGCCGCCGTCGCGGCGCTCGACATACATCGCCTGGTCCAGGTCCATCGACTCCGGCGGGTCGATCGTGACCAGCGCGATGTCGCTGCGATCCAGCTCCGGCAAGCGCGGATGAGCGGCGGCCCGCGCCGCCGCGGCTTCGACTTCCGGCGGAAACGCCAGCGGCAGTTTCAGCTGGCTCTGGATGTCGCGCATGCCCTGCGCGAGCAGGTTGTCGTCGCTGGGCTGGATGTGGATGTGACGGGTGGTGGTCGGCACGGCGATATCCTTGCTGGTGGCTATGGCAATCCGGAACGCATGCGACGCCCAGGCCGATGGCCTGTCGCTCAAAATATACATGCCCCGGCCGGCCAGCCGGCATCACCGACATGCGTCCCTGCCGGCTGAGCGGGACTTCCGCAGCCGCCGTACAGGGTGTAGAAACAGCACGATATCCCCGCCCCGCAACCGATCCCCTCATGACCGACCCATCCCTGCTGATTCGTCTGGCTGAAGACGATGACGATTTCATCCTTTCGCTGGTGCCGCGCTTCGTCGATTTCACCCTGCCGCCCTGGCGGCGCCGGCATGAATGCATCGAGGGCATCCGCAACGACCTGCTGCGGCATCTGGAGGATCAGCCGGCCAACAGCTACCTGTTCGTGGCCGAGAATGCCGATGCCGAACGGGTGGGTTTCATCCACCTGCAGCGCACCGCGGACTTCTTTACCGGGCGCAGCAATTGCCACATCTCGGATCTGGCGGTGGCGCCGAAACACGAGGGCAACGGCGTCGGCAAGGCCTTGCTGGCGCACGCGGAGGGATGGGCGCGCGAACATCACTGCCTGCTGGTGACGCTGGCGGTTTTCCCCGGCAACCAGCGTGCCCGTGCGCTGTACGAGGCCAGCGGCTACGCCGCCGATCTGCTGCGACTGGCCAAGCCGGTGCATTGAAGGCGCGGCCTTGCGTGCCCGGTGCCAGCTGCCAGCTGCTGCAGTCGGCGCCAACGAGGTTTCGATCCGGGAGGGTTCAACTTGCGCGACCTGCGGGAAACCTCGCAGGACATGCCATCGCAGCTTGTGTGCGAGGCAGGGTCGACGCCGCGCCAGCGGCGCGGCGTCGACCGCTTGCATCAGTTCATGGTGGTGTTGCCGGCCGCTTCGGCCTCTTCGCGCAATTGCAGACGACGGGCCAGACGATCGATGTTGGACAGCGACATCAGGTGCGCGTAGATCCAGCCGAACACGCCTTCGCGCAGGAATTCCTGCGCGGTTTTCTCGTCCAGCGCCCGCAGCTTTTCCTCGTTGACCACGAACAGGCCATTGAGGTTGATCGACTTGCTGTCGGGACTTTCGACCACGCCCTTCTGCAGGCGGATGTTGCGCGGCTCGAGCAAGTCGTGCTTGACCAGCTGCTGCACGAACCAGCGGGTGCGCACGATGTTCTGCTGGAACTCGCCGAGGAAACTCACCGCCTTGGCGAGCAACTCCGTATCGGTGCCGTCTTCCTGGAACAGGCGCTCGCCTTCGGTCTGGTTGAAGCCCTCATAGCGCTCGTCAAGGAACACGCTGAAGTCGTCGCCGACCTGACCTGCCGGCTTCTCGGCCAGCACGAACGGATAGCGGCGCACGAAGGCCGGCACATAGGTATTCGCTGCCCACTGGAAATCGGCATCGACGTACAGGTTTTCGTTCTCGCGCAGGCCGAGCAGGGCTATCGGGCCGGCATCGTTGACGTCATTGCCGGCAAACACGATCAGCAGGTCACGCGCGGCGAACGGAAACTCGGCGCCGGTCAGCGGCACCGAATGCGTGTTCATCGCGAACTTCACGTTCGGAACGCCCTTCAGGCGCAGATCCTTGTGATCGACACGATTAAGCGGTACCGGATGCTCGTAAAAAAGAACTTCAGCCACGTTACTTACCTCTGCCCCGCCGTGCCGGGGTCGCCACCGAAGCGCCCCCTCCCAAACCCGGCGTCGGGTCTGTGTGATTGCCAACTATATCAGCGCCACCGTGCCCCGGCGACACGCTGCCCAACAGGGGCTAACCCCAATGCATGCGAATTGCAATCGAATTGTTCTATGCTGGCCCGGAACAAGCATCCTGCATTGCTGAAACGCTCTTTGAAGCCTTGGCTGAAGGACGATCTACATGCTGATGGAAGTGCCGAATCGGGCCGATCTCACTGCGACCCGCGTGCTCTCGCTGGACGCCTCCGGTCGCATCCTCGACTGGATCAGCTGGCAGGAGGCGGTTTGCCTGTACGTGCGTGAAGCCGTGGCGTGGACCCTGGGTGATCCCTGCCTGACCGTGCATGGCGGCCACAACCGGCTGCTCGGCACGCAGAGCCGGCTGGAGCTGCACCCGATCGTCGCCAGCACCGGCCATTGCCGCGATCATGCGATCGATCCGGCGCCGGCACTGACCAACACCGCGCTGTTCGCCCGCGACCGTCATCTGTGCCTGTACTGCGGCGACCATTACTCCCGCGGTGAACTGACCCGCGACCACGTGCTGCCGATCTCCAAGCACGGCAAGGACGAGTGGGAGAACGTGGTCAGCGCCTGCCTCGCCTGCAACCTGAAGAAGAGCAACCGCACCCCGCAGCAGGCCAACATGCCGCTGCTGGCGGTGCCTTACCGGCCGAGCTGGGTCGAGCACCTGATCCTGTCCAACCGCAATATCCTGGTCGACCAGATGGAGTTTCTGGTCAGCCACCTGCCACGCCATCGGCGCCCGCTGGCGGCCTGATCAGTCCGGATCGGCGGCCAGCGCCGTCTCGACATCGTCCAGCTCGCTGCGGCCCTTCTCGGCCAGCCGGCAGTAATGCCGGCGAATGCGCTCGAGCGTGATGTCGTCCAGCTCTTCCAGATTGAGCAAGGCGTTGTGCGCGCGGCTGCTGCGGATCAGTTCGTCCAGCTTGATCTGCACGGCGGCGCCATCGCGGTTCTGCGTGTTCTGGATCAGGAACACCATCAGGAAGGTGATGATGGTGGTACTGGAATTGATGACCAG
>DAIMGD010000266.1:0-3388 GCA_036724165.1 Rhodanobacter sp. | reverse complement strand
CGAGGGTGACCTTGACCGCGTTGGCCAGGGTGTTCACGCCCTTGAGCATGCGGGCGCGGGCGTCTTCGCCGAAACGTACTTCTTTAGCGGACATAATTTTTTGCCTCAAAAAAATTGAATAGGTATGAAACGCGTTGCGAAAGTGCCTCAAGAAGGAGCCAAAGGCGACTGGCGTGCGCGGGTTTGCTTTTCGCGCTCAACCAACCTCAGCCCCAACCCATCAGCCTTCGACCACGGCCACGATGTCGTCTTCCTTCAGGAACACCAGCTCTTCGCCGTCGATCTTGATTTCCTGGCCGCCGTACTTGCCGAACAGGACGATGTCACCCACCTTCAGCGACATCGGACGCACGGCGCCATCCTTCTGGATCAGGCCGGTGCCGGCAGCGACTACCTTGCCGCGGGTCTGCTTTTCGGTGGCGCTATCGGGAATGACGATACCGCCGGCGGAAACGCGCTCTTCTTCGAGACGCTTGACGATGACGCGATCGTGCAACGGACGCAGTGTGCTCATGACAACTCCAGCTATCGATTGAGGTGGGACAAGGCTTTGAAGACCCAAACCGGCGATCTTGTTAGCACTCATGGAAAACGAGTGCCAATTTTAACGGTACAGAACGCCGCCGCAAGCGGTTCGGGCTACGGAACAGCTAATTGGGTGAAGTGTGGCTGCTTTCAAGGGTAACCGGCGGAAATCGACCGCCATGGCATCCACGCCGGACCCCGGCACCCGTTTTGCCTTTACGCTTCGACGATGACGCCGCCGATGACTCCTGACACCGTTCTGCTCTGTTACTGCAGCTTCCCCGATGCCGCCAGTGCGCAGGCGATCGCCGATGCCCTAGTGGGCGAATGCCTGGCGGCTTGCGTCAACTGCCTGCCCGGCATCAGCTCCACCTATCGCTGGCAGGGCAAGGTGACTTCGGACACGGAAGCGTTGCTGCTGATCAAGACCACCGCCGGCCGCTTCGATGCACTGAAGGCAAGACTGTTGCAATTGCATCCGTACGAGGTGCCTGAGCTGATCGCGGTGCCGGTGGAACACGGCCATGCGGCCTATCTGGACTGGCTGCGACATGCCGTCAGCGGCTGAGCCGGCGAACCCAGCAATCCGATCGGCCGCGCGATCTGATCGATCCGGCCGGCTTCGACCACGGTGACCGCTGTCCGGAACCCCGCGTTCGGCATGCCGGGGACGCCGTTTCTCGCTGAGGTATTCAACCTTTGGTGGCGTTTTTGTCGCGCGGTGATCCCGCCCGGCGCGGCGCTGGCCGCCGGCATGACGGTGCCGCACGCCCGTCATGGCCAACCCGACAGCAGTCGCGGAGAGGCGGAAGGACGCATCGATCCCTGCCGCGGGCGCAAGCTGCGCCATAATCCGCTGTCGCCCGAGATGGACTCGGGCCCACCACTGGAGTTGCCATGCGTTCCATCCATCCCGGCCGCGCCGCCGCGCGTCTCTTGATCCTGCTCGGCTTGCTGCTTGGCGTGCTGCCCGCGTTCGCCCAGGGTACGGACAGCTTGCTGCCGGTCACCGAGGCTTACAAGCTGAGTGCCGACGCCTCCACGCCCGGCATGTTGAAACTGCACTGGACGATTGCGCCCGACTATTACCTCTACCGCGGCCGCATGCAGTTCAAGGCCGGCGATGGCGTGACACTGGCTGAAGCCCGGTTGCCGGACGGCGAGAAGCATCACGACGAATACCTCGGCGACGTTGAAACCTATCACCACGCGATCGACGCCACGCTGCCTTACCGCGTGGCCGCCGGCACCAACCGGCTGAAAATAAGCGTCCAGTATCAGGGCTGCCACGAGGTCGATCCGAAGATCTGCTATCCGCCGCACACGGAACAGCTCGATCTGCCACTGCCGGCGAACATCAACGGCACCGCGGCAGCCGCCGGCGGCAATTCGCTCGGCGCGGCACTGAGCCAGCTTGGCAGCAACCAGCGCAGCGCCACGACGGGCATGGACTCTGCACCACTGCCCGCCGAACAAGCCTTCCGCTTCGAAGCACTGGCGCAGAATCCGCATCAGCTGCTGCTGCGCTGGACGATGCCCAAGGGCTATTACCTGTATCGCGACCAGACCGCGCTTAAGCTCACGGATGCATCCGGCCTCAGCCTGACGCCGACCTGGCCGGCCGGCACGGCACATCACGACGAACATTACGGCGATGTCACCGTGTATTTCGATCAGCTCGAGTTGCCGGTGGCGATCCAGGGCGACCTCGGCGGCCGCAAGCAACTGTCGCTTGAAGCGAGCTTCCAGGGTTGCCAGGACGGCGGCCTGTGCTATCCGCTGATGACGCGTGCGGTGCAGATCGATCTCGGCAGCGCCATCCCCGCCATCGGCCAGACCACGCAGACCGGACCGGAGCTGCCGCCGGCCAGTGCCGGTGGAACCCCCTTGCAGGTCAGCCTGATCGCCGCGCTGCTGCTCGCGCTCGGTGGTGGCCTGGTGTTGAACCTGATGCCCTGCGTGCTGCCGGTGCTGTCGATGAAGGCGGTCAGCGTGCTGGAAAGTGGCGAGAGCGCCGTCACCGCGCGACGGCATGCCTTGTTCTATACCGCTGGCGTACTGCTCAGTTTTGCCGCGCTGGGACTAGGCATTCTGGCGTTGCGCGCGACCGGCCATGCGCTCGGCTGGGGCACCCAGCTGCAGCAGCCGATCGTCGTCGGGGTGCTGGCCATGCTGATGCTGGCGGTCGGGCTGTCGATGTCCGGCGTGGTGCAGTTCGGCGCCTCGCTGGGCAATACCGGTGCCGGACTCGCCGCGCGTTCCGGCCCGGCCGGCGATTTCTTCACCGGCGTGCTGGCGGTGGTGGTGGCCAGCCCGTGCACCGCACCGTTCATGGGCAGCGCGCTTGCGTATGCGTTCGCCGCGCCGATGCTGTCGGCGCTGCTGGTGTTCCTCGCACTCGGCATCGGGCTCGCCCTGCCGTTCCTGCTGATCGGTTTCGTGCCGGCGCTGGCGCGCTTGCTGCCGCGGCCGGGACGCTGGATGGAAACGCTGAAGCAGGTGTTGGCGTTCCCGATGTACCTGACCGCGGTGTGGCTGGTCTGGGTGCTGGCAAACCAGCGCGGTGCCGACGCGGTCGGCCTGGTCCTGGTGGCGATGGTGCTGCTGGCGATGACGTTGTGGTGGTTCGAGCGCAGCCGCTCGCGCGGCGCGATCGGCAAGCTGCTGGTGGTCGTGCTGGCGATCGCCACGCTGGTGCCGGTGTATCTGCTCGCCCAAGTGCCGCCGTCGTCGAACGTCACCGCGACCGCGCAAGGCGTGGTCGTCTACAGCCCGGAAAAGCTGGCGGCATTGCGCGCAGCCGGCACGCCGGTCTTTGTCGACATGACCGCCGACTGGTGCGTCACCTGCAAGGCGAACGAGC
>DAIMGD010000265.1:0-3401 GCA_036724165.1 Rhodanobacter sp. | reverse complement strand
TGGAACGCACCAGGATGCGGCCGCGACCGGTGCGGTACGCCTCGATGATGCCGGATGAACCATTGATGATGCCGTAGGTCGGAAAGTCCGGCCCCGGGATGTACTGCATCAGATCGTCGATCGTGAGCGACGGCTCGTCGATCAGCGCGATCGTCGCCGCAACCACCTCGTTGAGGTTGTGCGGCGGAATATTGGTTGCCATGCCGACGGCGATGCCGGCCGAGCCGTTGATCAGCAGGTTCGGCACGCGCGCCGGCAGCACCAGCGGTTCGTGTTCGCTCTCGTCGTAGTTCGGGCCGAAGTCGACAGTTTCCTTGTCGATGTCGGCCAGCAGCTCGTGCGTCAGGCGCGACATGCGCACTTCGGTGTAACGCATCGCGGCGGCGTTGTCGCCATCGACCGAACCGAAGTTGCCCTGGCCATCGACCAGCAGATAGCGCAACGAGAACGGCTGCGCCATGCGCACGATCGCGTCGTAGACCGACTGATCGCCATGCGGATGGTATTTACCGATCACGTCACCGACCACGCGGGCCGATTTCTTGTACGGTTTGTTCCAAACGTTGCCCAGTTCGCTCATCGCGAACAACACGCGGCGATGGACGGGCTTCAGACCATCGCGGACATCCGGGAGCGCACGGCCGACGATCACGCTCATGGCGTAATCGAGATAGCTCTGGCGCATCTCGTCTTCGATGTTGACGCGAATGATTTCTTTGGCGAGTTCTGCCATGAATTTTCATTTCCCTGATGACGTAGAAGGACGCTGGCGCCGCGCCTCCAGCGCATGCGCAAGCGACCCGAAATCAACCTGAGGAGTGTAGCACGAATGACCTCAAAACGACAGGATTTAATTCTTTTCAATCAACAACTTACGCTGGCGTCTTGGGGCTCTTGAAAAGCATTCCGCGCGCGGTCGAAAAATTGACCAGCGCGGCCACTGCCGAACCGGCTGCCGCGGCCACCGCCGGCCAGCGATGCAGGGCGGCAAAGTTCATCAACAACAGCGCGTAAACCCCGTAATTGATCACCGCACCGAAACTCATCAGCCCCATCCAGTGCAACCATTCGGCATGTGCGGCGCGGTCGCTGCGACGCGTGGCAAAGGTGTAGCGACGATTCCACCACCAGGTAAATGTGGCCGCCAGTAGAAACGACAACGCCCGGGCCAGATAGGGATTCCAGTCTTCCATCCCCACCAGCAGTTGCACGATGCCGGCATCCACCACCAGTCCGCCGAAACCACCAATCGCGAACAGCGTGATTTCACGCGACAGCTTCACCATCCGAACATCGCCTGCATCGCGATGCTGTTCGGCCGTTCGATCACGCCACGTTCGGTCACGATCGCATTGATCAGCTCGGCGGGTGTGACGTCAAACACCGGATTCCATGCCTGCGCTCCTTCGACCACGGTGCGTTGGCCCGCCATGCTGAGCAACTCACCTGGATCGCGTAGCTCGATCTCGATTTCCTCACCGGTGCCGGTAGCCATGTCGACGGTCGAAGACGGCGCCACCACCATGAACCTGACGCCGTGATACTTCGCGGCGATCGCCAGCTGGTAGGTACCGATCTTGTTCGCGGTATCACCATTGGCGGCGATGCGGTCAGCGCCTACGATCACCCATTGCACGGCGCCGGACTTCATCAGGTGCGCGGCAGCGGAATCGGCGATCAGCTGCGCCGGGATGCCGTCGCGCACCAGCTCCCACATGGTCAATCGCGCGCCCTGCTGCCATGGCCTGGTTTCGCCGGCATAGACCCGGTCGATCCGGCCCGCGGCCACACCGGCACGGATCACGCCAAGCGCAGTACCGTAGCCTGCGGTAGCCAGCGAACCGGTATTGCAGTGGGTCAGCACGCCCGAATGGGCAGCGATCAGCGAGGCACCCAACTCACCCATCTGGCGATTGGCGGCAAGATCCTCGTCCTGGATCGCTTGCGCCTCGCGCACCAGTGCGGCGGCATCGGCACCGGCCGCGATGCGCCTGTTCATCCGATCCAGCGCCCACATCAGATTCACCGCGGTGGGGCGCGCTGCGCGCAACATGCCCAGCACAGCTTCGAGCGGGGCATTCTGCTGCGCCGCCATGGCCACGCCCCAGGCTGCGGCGATGCCGATAGCCGGTGCGCCGCGCACGGCCAGATCGCGGATCGCCTGCGTCACCTGCTCGGCGTCACGGCAATCGATCCAGTGCTCCTTGCCGGGCAACCGGCGTTGATCGAGCAGGCGCAGATGATCGCCCTGCCATTGCACGGCGCGAATACGGTCGTAACGGTCGTAGTCCATCGGGATAACTGGCACTCAACAGGCAGAAGCATTGGCGACGGGTGGCCGCGATCCGGCGTCGCTGGAGGATCCATCGCGTGTGAATCCAGATCGCGACCGGATGCCGGTCAGGCGGCCTCGGGCATCACCAGCCACATGATCAGATACAACAGGATACCGGATCCGCCCAACAGGGTAAGAATGATCCAGGCCACCCGCACCAGGGTCGGATCCCAGCCGTAATACTCGGCGATGCCGGCACAGACTCCAGCCAGTGATTTGTTCGTACGCGAACGTTGCAACCGCTTTTCCATCGTCATGCTCCCCTCTCGTAGTCAGCTTCGCGCGTGCAACCACTGATGGATTGCCGGCGGCACCTCGCGCTGTGCGCGCCCGGATACATAAATGCCGATATGGCCACCCTTGAACGCAAGCTGGGTGTAGTCGGTGGTGCCGACATGCTTGCCCAGTGCGCGCGACGCGTCCGGCGGCACCAGATGATCCTGCTCGGCGAAGATGTTCAGCACCGGCTGGGTGATCATGCCCAGATCCACCGGCTGGCCGCCGATCGTGAGCGTCCCCTTGACCAGCTTGTTGCCCTGGTAGAAATCCTTGATGAACTGGCGGAACGCTTCACCGGCCTGATCCGGCGAGTCGAAGATCCAGCGCTCCATGCGCAGGAAGTTCTCCAGCTCGGTCGGGTTGTCGAGGATGTCGACCATGCCGATGTATTTCTGCTGGTTCAGTCGCACCGGCTTCAGCGTCAGGTAGACATAGTTCATCAGCCCGGCGGGGATATTGCCCATGGTGTCGACGAACAGATCCACGTCGAGATTGCGGCACCAGTGCGAGAGCATGTTGTCCGGCGTGTGGAAATCCACCGGCGTGACCATGGTGATCAGGTTCTTCACCTTGTCCGGATGCAGTGCGGTGTAGCACAGCGAGAACGCGCCGCCCTGGCAGATGCCGAGCAGGTTGATCGCATCCAGATCATGGCGTTGCCGTACCGCATCGATGCAACGGTCGAGGTACCCGTTGATGTAGTCATCCAGGGTCAGCCAGCGATCGGCGCCGTCGGGATAACCCCAGTCGATCAGGTAGACGTCCTCGCCCTGCTCCAGCAGATTGC
>DAIMGD010000264.1:0-3406 GCA_036724165.1 Rhodanobacter sp. | reverse complement strand
CGGCTCGCTGGCGCTGCCGCCAGGGCCACTGGGCTGGTTGACCCTGCTGCCGGAGTTGATCGCGATCTGGAAGATCCAGGGCCAGATGGTCAGCGACATCGCCGCCGCCTATGGCCGCAACCACACCCTGGGCCGCGAACAGATGCTGTGGTGCCTGTTCCGGCACACTGCCGCGCAGGCGTTCCGCGATCTGGTCGTGCAGATGGGCGACCGGCTGGTGTTTCGCCGCATGTCCTACGGCGTCGCGCAGCGCGTGGCGAAGCAGGTCGGCGTCAAGCTGACCCAGCGCACGCTCAGCAAGGGCCTCGCGCGCTGGCTGCCGGTGGTCGGTGCGCTGGGTGTCGGTGCCTACGCGTATTACGACACCGGGCAAGTCGCCAGCACCGCGATCGCGATGTTCGACGGCGAGATCGCGATGCAAGACGAGGACACGGCGGCAACGCCCACGCCGGCCAAGCCGGCGCCGCGCAAAAAAGCGCCGGCGGTGCGCCGCGCGGCGGGCAAGCTGATCGACAAGGCGGCGACCGGCGCCGCGCGCAAGGTCGCCAGCAAGGTCGCCGGCACGGCGCGCAAGGCGGCGAGCAGGAAACCGCGCAAACCGAAAACCGAATGATCCGTGTCAGGCGGCGGATGACGCACCGCAGGCTTTGCGGCAAGCTGTCCGCTGGATGCCCGCTGGAGCCTGCGCATGAAGCCAACACATGATCGCCCCGTCGCACTGATCACCGGCGCCGGGCGCCGGGTCGGCGCGGTGATCGCGCGCACCCTGCATGCGGCCGGCTACGACCTGGCGTTGCACTATCGCCATTCGGCGGCGGCGGCGCGTGCACTGGCGGACGAACTGGAACAGCGGCGCAGCGGCAGCACCTTGCTGTCCGACCTGCCGATGCTGCCGTTGATGATCGAGCAGCTGCTGGCGCATTACGGCCGACTCGATGCGCTGGTCAACAACGCCTCGACGTTTTATCCCACGCCACTGGGTACGGCCACATCGGCACAGTGGAGCGAGTTGTTCGCTTCCAACGCGCAGGCGCCGTTCTTCCTCAGTCAGGCGGCGATCCCGGCGCTGCGCGAAGCGCGTGGCGGCATCGTCAATCTGCTGGACGTGTATGCCGAACGCCCGTTGGCGGAACATCCGCTGTACTGCATGGCCAAGGCCGCACTCGCCGCGATGACCCGCTCACTGGCGCTGGAGCTGGGGCCCGAGATCCGCGTCAATGGCGTCGCTCCCGGCGCGGTGCTGTGGCCAAGCGATGGCAAGCCCTACGCCGACCAGCAAGCGCTGCTGGCGCGTACGCCATTGCAGCGTGCCGGCACCCCGGAGGATGTCGCTGGCGTGGTGCTGTGGCTGCTGCGCGACGCACCGTTCGTCACCGGTCAGACCATCCGCGTGGATGGCGGACGTACGCTGTCGGTGTGACGGCCTCCCCGGCACGCCGCAGGGAAGGCCGTGCTGCACGCTTACTTCTGCTTGCTGCGGAACGCCTGCTCCAGCAACGCCGGATCGAAACCCACGCTGGCTTCGCCGGATTCCGCGTAGCGATACAGCGCAGCCGCATAGATGCCATGCAGCGAGGACTGGATCAGCCCGAGCAGGATGAATCCCAGCACCACCACGGTTATCGCAAGCACGATCGCCACGACCGACTGCAGCGCGAACGCGCTACCGATCAGCACCGCACCCACCAGCACCGCCCCCAGCATGAGCAGGCCGAACACCACACCGATGCCACCGTTGCCGATCAGGTTTTCGCCCCAGCTGCGCTTGAGCAGTTCCACGCTGCGCTTGACCGCATCCACCGGGCCAATGTCTTCGCTGGCGAGCAGCGGCACCACCAGGAAGGTGGCGACGGTCCAGGCCAGGCCAAGGAAACCGACCACCAGCCGTCCGATCAGGCCCAGCCGTTCCTGGATCATCCGCAACACCAAACCGACGGTGGCCGCAATCAAGGCGTAGCCGATGATGTGCGACAGCCGCGAACGCGCCAGCGCAAAGCCGGCACCCACGCTGGTCGGTTCGCCGCGCAGATGCATCAGCGCTACACCGGTCAGCGCGGTCTGGAAGAAGATGATCACGAAGTACTGCACCAGATAGAACGCGAACATCAACAGATACGCGCCCACCGACATGCGTTGATGAAAATCCTGCCCGGCATGTTCGCCACCGATCACCATCACCGCAACCGGGATCAGGAAGCTCGCCGCCACCAGCAGCGTGCACAACCCCGACAACAGCGGAAACACCAGCAACGACTTGTCCGAACGCAACACCGCCGCGCTCGCCTTCATCAAGGCCCAACTGCGTGCAAATTTCCCAGCCATGCGTATCTCCCCCCTCGTCCGTGGAATGAAGTTGTCTTTCTAGCACCGGCCGCAAGCGCGCGACAGTGCGATTCGCTCAGTCCGGCAGCGATTCGATGACCAGCGGCTCGTCTTGCGCCGGAAACGCCGCCCACAGTTCGGCCATGCTCAGGCCGCTGAGCGGGTGCCGGAATGCCGGCGCGATGTCCGCGATCGGCCGCAGCACGAACGCGTGCTCAAATTCCTTGCGTGGAATCTGCAGGTGCCCGGGACCGTCGATCACCAGCGCGTCGTACAGCACGATGTCGATGTCCAGCGTGCGATCCGCATAGCGCGGCACGTCGCGGCGACGGCCGTGGCTGTCTTCCAGCGCGTGCAGCCAGTCGTTCAACGCTTCGGGCGGCAAGTCGGTATCCAGCCCCACCGCGAGATTGACGAAATCCGCGCCGTCGAAACCCACCGACCGGCTGCGATACGCAGGCGACACGGTGATGTCGCCGAACCGTTCACGCAATGCGCTGACCGCCGCAGGCAAGTGCCGCTGCGGCTCGACGTTGGAGCCCAGACTCAGGTAGACCCGCGCCATCAGCGTGGCCGCGTACCGCGTTCGATCCGCACGCCGACGGCTTTTGCGCCCCGCACGGCGCCGGGCTTGGACAACTTCAGCCGCACCCAGCTGACCCCGAATTCCTCGCGGATGATCGCCGCGCAGCGCTCGGCCAGCGTCTCCACCAGACCGAAACTCGACTCGCTCACGTAGCCGATCAGCCGCTTGGAGACGTCCTTGTAGTTCAGCGTCAGCGCAATGTCGTCGCTGGCCGCCGGCACCGTGTTGTCGAACGCCATCTCGATGTCGAACGCCAGCGTCTGGCGCACGCGGCGCTCCCAGTCGTAGATGCCGATCACGGCATCGATGCGCAGGTCTTCGATGAAAACGATATCCATGGCGGTGATCACTGAGGCGGTAGCGCACAGGGTCGGCGAGCCGGCGGCCGGATGCAAGTCGACGGCGACCGGCGATGGTCGTGCGATCATAGGCAGATGACCACCTTCAACACACTCCCGCTCAAACCCGCCCTGCGCGCCAGCGTCGAGACGCTCGGCT
>DAIMGD010000263.1:0-3417 GCA_036724165.1 Rhodanobacter sp. | reverse complement strand
CCGTGATGTTCCTGCCAGCTGGCGACCCGGCGCCCATGGCTGTGCTCGTTGCGCGGAGGCGTCCCGGAGGATGCCTGGATATTCTCTGCCGGCATGTTCACAGCACCTCCTGCGCGGCCAGATCGGCCACCAGCCGGCCATGATCGAGCACGATCACGCGCTTCTTCATGCGCTTGATCAGCGGCAGGTCATGGCTGGCGATCAGCACGGTGGTGCCGACCTGCTGGAACTCGCCGAACAGGCCCATGATCTCCAGCGCCAGTTGCGGATCGAGGTTGCCGGTCGGCTCGTCGGCGATCAGCAGGGTCGGCCGCGCCACGATCGCGCGGGCGATGCCGACGCGCTGCTGCTCGCCGGCGGACAGCGTCGCCGGCAGCTGCCGCTCGTACGCGAGCAGGCCGACCTTCTCCAGCGCCGCGCGCACCCGCCTGGCACGCTCGGGCTTGGCGATCCCGCCGATCATCAGCGGCAGCTCGACATTCGCGAATACCGTGCGCTCCATCAGCAGGCGGTGATCCTGGAACACCATGCCGAGCTGCCGCCGCCATTTCGGGATGCCGCTGCGGCGGATCTTGCCCAGGCTCTTGCCGTCCATGCTGATCACGCCGTGCGAGGGGCGCTCGATCAGCCCCAGCAGCTTGAGCAGGGTGCTCTTGCCGGCACCGGAATGGCCGGTGACGAAGGCCATCTCGCCCGTCGGCACCTCGAACGAAAGCTGCGAGAGCGCCTCATGGCCACCCTCGTAGCGTTTGCTGACTTGATCGAAATGAATCACCGGGTGTCCCTGCGCCTGCGCGTCGTGATATCGACCGCAAGGATAAGGGAAGCCGGACGCGTTAGCTCCCTCTCCCTCCGGGAGAGGGCTGGGGTGAAGGCCAACCTTGCAATAAACCAGCAAGAAGGCGCACTTCCCTTGCGGCGCTGCTGCGAGCACCCGCCCCTCATCCGCCCTCCGGGCACCTTCTCCCCAGAGGGGAGAAGGAACAAGGACTACCGCCCGGTGAACAACCGGGTCAAGCGGCGGAACAACCCGGGCTTTTTCGGGTGCGCGTGCTCACCGGTCTTGCCGGCCGTCACCGCCACCTGGCGTGACGGTCGATTGGCGCTACCGCCGGATTCCGCGCCGCTGCGCTCGCGCGACGGACGCCGTTCGCCGCGCGACGCACGAGCGCCCTCGGCGGTGACGACGCTGTGACTGTTCGTCTCGCTGCCGTCGGCCGGAGTGCCTTCGCGGCGCCGATTGCGACCGCCACGACGGCGGCGCGGCTTGTGCGCAGCTTCGGCCACCACGCCGCCATCCACGGGCATGACCCCTGCGGTCGCATGCACGGCTACCGCGACCGGCAGCTCGAGGGCGGCTTCGACCTTGCTGTCGACCACCGGCACGAACGGCTTGCGCTCACGCGGCGGACGCGCAGCACCGCCACGGCCGGCACCACTGCGCTCGCCGCTGCGGCCGCCGGCACCAGCCGAACGACGCGGCGCCTCGCCCGGACGCGGCGGCACCACGTCGCCGAAGGCGGCGCTGTCGGCGGCGGCGTTCGCCGCGAACTCGGCGTCGATCGCGCGCGGCTTCGGCATGATCAGCAGTTCCGGATCCATCTGCGCCACCGGGATGCTCTGGCCGATATAGGTCTCGATATCCGGCAGCGACATCGCGTACAGGTCGCAGGCGAAGCTGATCGCATCGCCCTCGGCACCGAGTCGCGCGGTACGGCCGATGCGGTGCACGTAATCTTCCGCCTCGTGCGGCAGGTCGTAATTGAAGACATGGCTGACCGCCGGAATGTGCAGGCCGCGTGCGGCCACATCGGTGGCCACCAGGATGTCCAGTTGACCTTCCTGGAAGCGCTGCAGCAGCTTCTGCCGCTTCAGCTGCGGCACGTCGCCGGAGATCGCGCCGACGCGGCAGCCGTGGCGCTTGACCCGCTCGGTGATCCGCTCGGCGGCCGCCTTGGTGTTGACGAAGATGATGCTGCGGCTCGGCTTGGCGCGGTCGATCAGGTTCAGCAGCAGCGGCATCTTCTCTTCCTTGGCCGGGAAGTAGACCAGCTGGCGCACATGGTCGGCGGTGATGTTGTCGCTCTCCACCACCAGCTTCTCGGCGTTGTGCATGTGCTCGTAGGCCAGCTCCAGCACGCGATGGGAAAGCGTGGCGGAGAACAGCAGCACCTGACGCTGCTCGCGCGCCGGCAGGCGGCGGAAGATGAAGCGCACGTCCTTGATGAAGCCGAGGTCGAACATGCGGTCGGCCTCGTCGATCACCATCACTTCGACGCTGTTGAGGCTGAACACGTTCTGCTTGTGGTAATCGAGCAGCCGGCCCGGCGTCGCGATGATGATGTCGCAGCCATCCTTCAATTGCTGGCGCTGCTTGTCGTAGTCGACGCCGCCATAGATCAGCGCGCTGCGCAGGCCGGTGTGGCGGCCGATCGCCTGGGCGTCCTTGTCGATCTGGATCGCCAGTTCACGGGTCGGCGCGATGATCAGCGCGCGCGGATCGCTGTCCTTGCGCTCGGCCACGGCCGGCGTGATCAGCAGGCGATTCATCAGCGCAACCAGGAACGCGCAGGTCTTGCCGGTGCCGGTCTGCGCCTGGCCGGCGACGTCGCGCCCGGCCAGCGCCAGCGGCAGGGTCATCTCCTGGATCGGCGTGCAGCGGGTGAAGCCACTGTCGTCCAGGCCTTGCTGCAGCAGCGGATGCAAATCGAAGTTGGTGAAGAAGGTATCGGTGAGTACGGTTTGTGACATATGGGGAGTGGAAACCTTGCCTGATGGCGGCGTGATGCGCTGTGCCGCTTCAGACGCCGAAGCTCGGCGGATGGCGGTGCAGGACGGGTGCGCTAGGCGCAGCGAAGCGTGCAATCTCGGGGTCGGCAAGGTCGCGCCGCGGCGTGCGACGCCGGATTTGACGGCGGTCCGACGGGTGGCCTGGAAGGCCGCCCTTGAATCGTGCCCGGAGTTGCGCTGGAATGAAGCATTGCCCTTCGGGCACTTCCTCTTTTCGGCTCAACCCGCGCTTCGTGGGCACCTGAGTGTAACTGATGACGACCCCGCGGTCGTCAATCCTTGTTTTCCGGCTTGCACCACCCCATTCTGTTTGCCCCGCACGTTTTGCGCCCCAGCCACGGAGATCCCCGGTGAGCGACCTGATTACCCATGTGAACGACGACGCCTTCGAGCAGCAGGTGCTCAAGTCCGAAACCCCGGTGCTGCTGGATTTCTGGGCGGAATGGTGCGGCCCGTGCAAGGCTATCGCGCCGATGCTCGACGAACTGGCCAAGCAGTACGAAGGCAAGCTGCGCATCGTCAAGGTCAACATCGACCAGAACCAGCAGACCCCGCGCACCTATGGCGTGCGCGGCATCCCGACCCTGATGGTGTTCAAGAACGGCAAGGTCGAGGCGACCCAGATCG
>DAIMGD010000262.1:0-3422 GCA_036724165.1 Rhodanobacter sp. | reverse complement strand
CGTGGTAGTTCCAACGTACCGCCAAGCGCAGGAGGCGGCGACATGAGTTTTCAGATTAGGTGCCAACCGAGCTTGAAGAGCACATCGTTCTGAGGTTTGCAAATGATCACGGGGTATCGATTAGCGAAGCTCTGGAGATGGTTGAGTCCAATCTTCGACGAGTGTCGTTGAAGGTCGCGAAACCACAGAAGCAGACAACCGGCCGGAGTTTGTGCCCGGCTTCGTGGACCAGGCCGAGGTGCTGAAGGACCGCACCTTGCGCGCCCAGCTGCTGCGCTTCGCGGCGGAGCTGCAGACGCTGGCGACCAGCGTGGACGACACCGTGCAGCTGGTGTCCAGCGAGGTGTGGATGGCCGACCTGGCCTACTACCAGAGCGTGCGCGAAGCAGCGCATCGCAATCGCGCCGGGGCCCAGGATGTCTACGACGACCTGCGCCAGCGCTTCCCCGGCGTGCGTGGCAGCAAGGTGGCGCCCGAGCCTGTAACAGCCTGATGCTTCGGACCCGGTGGGGTGGGCAATTCATCCTGCCGGGCTTGCCACCGGTCGGCGCCGGGTATCCGGATATCGGCGTCGATATCTTTTCAATCCACGCCGACCATGGCGACATTCCCGCCGACTGCTTTTCAGTCGCCGCCGGACTGCAGGATGTCCCCGCCGATGTCGCCGCACTCGACGCCGACTGTCTGGCTATCCCCGTCGAGTATCCGCATATCCCCGTCGATTGAATTTCAGTCCCCGCCGACTGCCGCGCAACCGGCGTCGGGTGTTTGCCGGTCGGCGTCGGATATCAGGCACTCCCTGTCGATTGAAATTCAGTCGGCGTCGACTGCTGGGGGAGTGTCAGGAATCTTGTTCTTGAGCCAAAGATCTTCCAGCCGTTGCCGTGGTTCTGCCTTGCCTCGGCTCTGCTTTGCTCCGGCTCTTCTGAAGAGTGCGGGCCACGATGGCCCGCTGCTCTACCGGGGCCTCTGTGCGGCGGTGAGTCGGGGACGACAGGCCCGCAGGGGAGTCGACATGGATGTCGACTCCTTTTCGCACGGGCAGGATGCCCGTTCGAAAAGCCCGGCCCCGGCTCACGGACTTGCCGCCCAGGGATGGGCGGCAAGCGCCAAGCGGGGTGGCCTTTCTCTTTGGTTAGCTTTCTCTTTGGCCTATGTCTCCGGTCTATACAGCCACGCAAAGAGAAAGTAACTCGGGCGCCGCAGGCGCACGAAAGCTCTTCGCTCTAAATGCCGGAATGCAGAACGCAGAAGAGCAGATGCGATGACCAGCTTCGCTGTTGAAAAACTCCTCCGGCCTTCGCCGGAATGACGAGTGTGTGGGCCCGATGCGAGCCCCGTCGGAATGACGAGCGTGAGGCGATCAGTTCGGAGAAGCGCCGACGTCCGCCGTGGCATTGCGCAGTTTTGTCGTAAGGTTCGATCTTCCGATCGAACATGCACCGAGGCCCGCGATGAATCTCTCGACAGTCGAAATCAAGGCGTTCGTGCCAGCGCTCGACTTTGCGGTGTCCGAGCAGTTCTATCTGGCGCTCGGCTTCGAGGTGCCGTGGTCGGAGGATGGGCTGGCCTACGTCCGCCATGGGGAGACGAGTTTTCTGCTGCAGGCGTTCAATGAGCCGGCGTTCGCCAGGAATTTCCAGATGCATCTGCTGGTCGAGAGCGCCGATGACTGGCACGCCCACGTGCTGGCGGCCGGTGTGACTGCGCGTTTCGGCGTGGCGATGGGCGAACCGACGGACCAGCCGTGGGGCATGCGCGACTTCACGCTGTTCGATCCCAGTGGGGTGCTCTGGCGAGTGGCGCAGAACATTCCGTAGGCGTTGCGCGACCTCTTCTGCGGTGCAGTTGACGCCTGCCTGACAGGACGCGCGGACACCGCGCTGTGATTTTTTTCCGTACCCTGCGAATCATGGGTGTAACGGAGGGGAAACGACGTCCATGACTGCCAGACAACATCAGCAACGCTTCGAGTCGCTGCTGCACGAACATCGCGGGATCGTCTTCAAGGTGGCCGGCCTGTACAGCCGCAGTGCCGCCGATCGCGACGATCTGGTGCAGGAGATCAGCGCGCAGCTGTGGCGTTCGTTCGGCGGCTACGACGAAGCGCGGGCGAAGTTCTCCACCTGGATGTATCGCATCGCGCTGAACGTGGCGATCTCGCAGGCGCGGCGCGAGCACAGGTCCGAGGCCGATCGTTTCGTGCCGCTGCAGGCGCACCACCTGGAAACCGTCGGCGGCGGCGAGTCGATACCGGAGCAGGACGAGCGGTTGAGCGCGCTGTACGCGTTCATCGGCCAGCTTGATCCGCTCAACCGCGCGCTGATCCTGCTGTACCTGGAAGACCGCAGCTACACCGAGATGGCCGAGATCCTCGGCATCAGCGAAACCAACGTGGCGACCAAGATCAGCCGCATCAAGCAGAAACTGCGCGGCCAGATGACCGCCGCGGAAACCCATGCAGCGAGGACATGAACATGGAACTGGATGAGATGAAACTGGCCTGGCAGGGACTGGATCGCCGGCTGGAGCAGCAGCACGCGCTGAACCTGCAACTGTTTCGCGACGGCCGCATGGACAAGCTGCAACGTGGGTTGCGACCGCTGCTATGGGGGCAGGCGATCCAGATGCTGCTCGGCGTGCTCGGCCTGCTGTTGCTGGCGCCGATCTGGATCCCTCACTGGCGCGATCCCGCGGTGCTGATCGCCGGCGTGGTGATGCACGCCTACTGCGTGGGGTCGATCGTCGTCGGCGCGGTGGTGCAGGGGCAGGTCGCGCGCATCGACTACGCCGCCCCGGTGCTGACGATTCAGCGGCAACTGTTGCAGCTGCGGCGCACCTATGCCTTCTGGGGAGCGCTAGTCGTTGGCCTGCCATGGTGGTTCCTCACCGCACCGTTGCTGGTGGTGCTGACGCGCGGCGCGATCATGATCAACGCGCCAGCGGTGATCTGGATCCAGCTGGGGATCGGCGCGGTCGGTCTGCTGGCCACCTGGTGGTTCCACCGCTGGGCGCACCGGCCGCAGCGTGCGGCACTGGCGCGCAAGCTCGATGACAGCACCGCTGGCGGCAGCATCCGCCGTGCGCAGGCTGCGCTGGACGAGATCGCCCGCTTCGAGCAGGAGTAAGCAGGTGGCTGGATTCCCGCCTGGCTGTTGAACAGCGATTCCGGCCTTCGCCGGAATGACGAGGGGGAGGGTTCGCGTTAGCGCGCCTTTTTGCCGGCAGCGCGGTTAGCAAGGCAGAAGCGGCGCTGGAC
This sequence comes from Rhodanobacter sp., assembly GCA_036724165.1. GTDB lineage: Bacteria > Pseudomonadota > Gammaproteobacteria > Xanthomonadales > Rhodanobacteraceae > Rhodanobacter. The sequence goes on along the minus strand of DAIMGD010000262.1, from coordinate 163 downwards.
GAGATCGCCCGCTTCGAGCAGGAATGAGCACGTGGCTGGATTTCCCGCCTGGCTGTTGAACAGCGATTCCGGCCATCGCCGGAATGACGAGGGGAGGGTTCGCGTTAGCGCGCCTTTTTGCCGGCAGCGCGGTGCGCGAGGCGCAGGCGGCGCTGGACGAGAT
>DAIMGD010000261.1:0-3438 GCA_036724165.1 Rhodanobacter sp. | reverse complement strand
ATCGCCGCTTTCTGTCTTTTTCTGCTCTCGGGCCTCGGGGGGCAGTAAAGAAAGAGAGAAAGCGGCGATACCTCGCCGCACTCCAAAGCCGACCCCGGCCTGCCATCGCGTGATGTCAAGGAGGCACGAATGAGTGAGGCAGCAAGGTCTCTGGCGGTCGTCTTCGACGCGGTCGGGACGCTGATGGCTCAGTCCGATCGCACGTTGCAGCAAGGCCGCGAACTGCTGGCGGTATTCGCCAGCGGTCCGTCCGCGGTACTGGTTGTTGACACCGATCGACAGGGTGACCAGGTCGTAGCTCGATGCCAGCCGGGCCTGGTCCATGCCGGCCGACAGTTCGTCGGTGGTCCAGCCGGTGACCGCCACGATGCGCGGATCGTCGATGGCGATGCCGCGCCGACGCAGATCCTGCACCAGCTGCACCGGCCAGCGCGCCTCGGTGGGAACCGATTCGCCGATCGTGTAGGAATCGCCGAGGGCGAGATAATGCAGCGGCAGCGTGGCTGGCATCATGCGTGTTGTACCCGATGGCATCGGCGGTCGATCGGAAGGCTCAGGCCAGTGCCGCGACGGAGCGCCGCGGCAGCTCCATCGCCATCCGCGCCAGTACCCGCTCGATCCGCACGAACACTTCGCGCAGTTGCGCGGGCGGCGGCAACAGGGTCAGCCGGAAGTGGCGGCTGCCGGCGACGTTGAAGCTGCTGCCGGGCACCACCAGCACCGATTCCTCATCCAGCAGGCGCAGCGCAAAGGCATTGTCGTCGAAGGTGGCAAAGCGGTCGGCGCGGACCTGCGGAAATGCGTAGAGCGCGCCGTCGGGACTTACCAGCTGCAGGTAATCGCTGGCGGCGACACCCTGCAGCACCGCGGCACGGGCTTCATGCAGGCGGCCACCGGGCGCGGTCAGCGCGCCGATCGTCGGTGCGCTCTGCAAGGCCGGCAGTACCGCCCATTGTGCGGTGACGTTGGCGCACAGCCGCAGCGCCGCAAGCAGTTGCAAGGCATCGCGATACTCCGCCGTGCGGGCGGGATCGCCGGACAGGCTCATCCAGCCGACCCGGTAGCCGCAGGCCCGGTGCACCTTGCTCAGGCCGCCGAAGCTGAGGCACGGCAGCGCGCCGGCCACCTCGGCCAGCGGCTGGAACGTCGCCCCGTCATACAGGATCTCGTCGTAGATCTCGTCGGCCAGCAGCAGCAGCCGGTGCCGTGCCGCAATCGTCACCAGCTGCTGCAGCAACGCGCGCGGATACACCACGCCGGTCGGGTTGTTCGGGTTGATCAGCACCAGCGCGCGGGTGCGCGGGGTGATCAGTGCCTCGATCTCGTCCGGGTCGGGCAGATGGCCGTGCGCTGCCGGGCAGCGGTAATAGCACGGCTTGCCACCGTTCAGGATCGTTGCCGCGCTCCACAGCGGATAGTCCGGGCTCGGCAGCAGCACCTCGTCGCCCGGCTGCAGCAGCGCACGCAGGCTCAGGTCGATCAGCTCGCTGACGCCGTTGCCGATGAAGATCCGTTCCGCGTCCACGTCACGCGCACCGCGCGCGCGCTGCTGCATGGCGATCGCATCGCGGGCGATTTCCAAGCCCTGCTCATGGCCATAGGCTTCGCTGTCGTGCAGGTGGCTGGCGATCGCCTCGCGCAGATGCGCCGGTGCCTCGAAACCGTAACGACCGGGATTGCCGATGTTGAGCTTGATGATATCGAGGCCGGCGGCCTCCAGTTCGCGGGCACGCCGGGTCAGCGCGCCACGGATTTCATAGCGCACCTCCGCCAGGTGCGCACTGGGTGTGATCGAAGCCAACGCCGGCATCCTCTGAGGGCAAAAGCCGGCCATGCGCCGGTGCACCGATGCTAGCAGCGCGATGCAATGCAGGGCGAGCGCCGCGTGGGCGGAAAGGCGGTTCATCGGCGGGCAATCTCCGGGCAGGGCATAATCGCCGAACCATGCAGACAGAACGCCCTCATGAGTGATGCCGAAACGATCGAACGTCTGCGACGCATCGGCTGGCGTGGCGATGTACTGCCAGCCGCCGGCCTGCGGCTGGCCCGCGTGGTGGCCCAGCATCGCGCCGGCTACGAGCTGCATGATGGCGAGACCTTGTTCGGGGCGCAGCCGGACGGGCATTTCCTCAAGCGCGGGATCGATCCGGGCGAGCGGCCGGTGGTCGGTGACTTCGTCGAAGTGGAAAGCGGCACGCCGCCACACATCGTCACGGTGGCGCCACGGCGCACGGTGATGTCGCGGGCGGCGGCGGGTGAGCGCTACGAGCGCCAGCTGATCGCCACCAATATCGATTACGTACTGGTGCTGACCGGGCTGGATGGCGACTTCAATCCGGCGCGGATCGAGCGTTACCTGTCGCTGACCGAGGATTCCGGTGCGCAGCCGGTGGTGCTGCTGAGCAAGCTGGATACGCGCGACGATGCGGCCGAGCAGATCGCGGCGCTGCGTGCGCGGCTGCCGGCGCAGATCCCGATCCATCCGTTGAACGGCAAGGATCCGGCCAGCGTGGCGCTGCTGGCGAAGTACCTGCAGCCGGGCGACAGTGCGGTGCTGGTCGGCTCGTCCGGCGCCGGCAAATCCACCCTGACCAACACCCTGCTCGGCACCGCCACGATGGCGACCGCGGAAGTGCGCAGTCACGACAGCCGCGGTCGCCACACCACCACCCATCGCGCCCTGCTGCAGTTGCCCAGTGGCGGCTGCCTGATCGACACGCCGGGCATGCGCGAACTCAAGTTGACCGGCGAGGAAAACCTCGACCTGTTCGCCGACATCGAGGTGCTGGCCGAGCGCTGCCGCTTCGCCGACTGCGGTCACGGCAGCGAGCCGGGCTGCGCGGTGCAGGTGGCACTGGATACCGGCGAACTGACGCCCGGGCGCTGGCGCAACTACCTCAAGCTGCACGACGAGCGCGAGGAACAGGCGGCGACGCTGGAGGCACGTCTGCGCCGCCAGCGCGGCGGTCGGCCGATCACGCAGCCGCATGGGCGCCGCGGGCAGCGCGAGCGGGAATAGCCGTCCGAATCGGCTGTTTCGATCGAGCGACAGCGGCTACTATCGGAGCAAGACCCTCATGGATCAGGTCATGCGCCGGTTGTCCGCGTCGTCCACCTACTTCTACAAACGCGTGTTCCCGATCTTCTGGTTTGGCTTGCTGGCCATTTTTCTGGCGATAGCACTCTGGGCCGTCGGCCATGCCAGGTCGACCGTCGCGCCGGGGCAGATCGTGCCGTTCCTGCTGCTGCCGGTGGCGATGGCGATCATCGGCTTTCTGGTTTTCAGAAAACTGATCTTCGATCTGCTCGACGAGGTGTGGCTCGACGGCGACCAGCTGCTGCTGAAGAACCGCGACCAGCAGGCGCGGATCGCGCTGGCCGACATCGTCAACGTCAATGCCACCACCATGACCAACCCGCGGCGCATCACGCTGCTGC
>DAIMGD010000260.1:0-3444 GCA_036724165.1 Rhodanobacter sp. | reverse complement strand
AGTAGACTTTTAATCTATTGGTCCCGGGTTCGAATCCCGGACGACCCACCAGTTTCAAGGCGCCCAGCGGGCGCTTTTTTTGGGTTCTTCACGCATTATCGGGGCTGTCCGGTGTCCTCGACAGCGGCCCGGCGCCTGATTCAATCGACGGGTTTTTTTGCCTGCCGCCGCCGTCGCGTAATGCGCTCGATCAGCAGCGGCAGCAGCGCCAGCACGGCCAGCGCTCCCAGCGGCAGCAGCACCTGCCGATGCATGAACAGGCCGATCCCGAACGTGTCGCTCTGGCTCATGACGTCGCCCAGGCCTGCGCCGATCGAGGTCTCGAACAGCAGCGTGATGGTACCGCCGAGCCAGCTGGCGCCGATGAACAGCCACAGCGGGCAGCGCAGCCACGCCAGTGCGACCGTGACCGCGCCGAACGGCACGATCGGCACAAACCGCAGGAACAGCGTATAGCTCACCGGATGCTGTTCGAAGCCGTGATGCAGCCGCACGACGATCGCCGGTGGCCGCCGGCTGCCGGCGCCGAACGCATAGCGGCTGGCCAGATACAGGATCAGCGATCCCAGCGTCAGGCCAATCGACGAACATATCGTGCCGTCGACCACGCCGAACGCGTAACCGCCGGCAAGAATGACCACGATGCTGCCCGGAAGCCCGGTGGCCATGGCCAGCGTCAGCAGGCCGATAAAGGCCAGATGGCTCAGCCAGGGATGCGCGACGATCTGAGCGTGCAATTGGCCCTGGTGTGCCACCAGCTGCTGCGGGCTCAACTGATCAAGCGAGCCTGAAGCGAACAGCACGATGCCTGCCAGCAGCAACAGGATCAGCGGCAGCGCGGCGCGCCAGCGGCTCAATATGGCGTGCCGCCGGCAGCGTAGGCCGCCAGCACGCTGCGCGCCTGGTCGCGCAGGATGTCGCGGCGCACGGCAATGTTGCGGCGCTGCAGCTCGCCGATCCAGTCGGCCGGCAGTGGACCCTCGTCGAACTCGGTGAGCTCCTCGACATCTTCGGAGCGCGCCCCGATCAGCAGCTCGTCGATGCCGGCCCAGATCGTGGCGCCATAGCACTGGCAACACGGTTGCGCACTGCTGGCCAGGATGTAACGACCACCCTGTTCGTTGAGCCGGAAGGCGCTCAGGCGCTGCTGCGCCGTCATGTACGCGATCATTTCCGCATGCGCCACCGAGCAAGTCTGCGAGACCACCCGATTCACGCCCACCGAGATCAGCCGCCCGGCATCGTTGAACACCGCCGCGCCGAACGGGCCGCCCTGACTGCGTTCGACATTCTGTTTCGACAGCTCGATCGCCAGGCCGACCCGCTCCTCATCGGTGAGGTAGGCGCGGGTTTCATCGGCAACCTCGCCAATCCATGGCGGCAGGGTGAGATGGATTTGCAGTGGCAGCATGATCTCTCTCCGCTTACTGGGCCGCCTGTTTCGTCCAGGCATCGCGCAAGGTCACGGTGCGGTTGAACACCGGCGCGTCGACGCGATGATCGACGCGGTCGGCGACAAAATAACCCAGCCGCTCGAACTGGAAACGCTGCTCCGGCGCCACCGCGGCGGCGGCCGGTTCCAGCCACGCCTGCACCACGCGCTTGGCCTGCGGGTTGACGTGTTCGAGCCAGCTCTTGCCGTCCTCCTCGTTGTCCGGCGTCGCCACACTGAACTGGCGATCGTAGATGCGCACCTCGGTGGCAACCGCGTGTCTCGCGCTGACCCAGTGGATCGTGCCTTTCACCTTGCGATCCGCGCCGGGCATGCCATGGCGGGTTTCCGGATCGAGCGTGCAGCGCAGCTCGATCAGCTTGCCGTCATTGTCCTTGATCATTTGTTCGCATTTGATGATGCCGACGCCACGCAGGCGCACTTCGCCATCCGGCTTCAAGCGGTGGAAACCCTTCGGCGGCACCTCGGCGAAATCCTCGCGCTCGATCCACAGCTCGCGCGCAAACGGCACCTCGCGCATGCCGAAGCTTTCGTCCTTCGGATGATTGGCGAAGCTCAGCGTCTCCTCATGACCTTCGGGCAGGTTGGTCAGCACCAGCTTCAGCGGATCGAGCACGGCCATCCGGCGTGCCGCGCTGGCGTCCAGATCCTCGCGGATGCAACCTTCCAGCACGGCATAGTCGATCACGCTGTTCTGCTTGCTGACGCCCACCCGTTCGATCAGCAGGCGCAGCCCGGCCGGGGTGAAGCCGCGCCGGCGCAGGCCGCGCAGCGTGTTCATGCGCGGGTCGTCCCAGCCATCGACGTAGCCTTCGCTGACCAGCTGCGCCAGCTTGCGCTTGCTGGTGATGCAGTAGCTGAGGTTGAGTCGCGAGAACTCGATCTGCCGCGGCTTGGCCGGCACCGTCGGCAGGCCTGCATCGAGCAGCGACTGCCACAGCTCGGGATGATTCGGCAGATCGACGTGATCGACGAACCAGTCGTACAACGGCCGGTGATCCTCGAATTCCAGCGTGCACAGCGAGTGGGTGATCCCTTCCAGCGCGTCGGACAGGCAGTGCGCGTAGTCGTACATCGGGTAGATCGGCCAGGCGTCACCGGTGTTCTGGTGGGTGATCTTGCGGATGCGGTAGATCGCCGGATCGCGCAGGTTGATGTTGCCGGCGCTCATGTCGATCTTCGCGCGCAGCGTCTTGCTGCCGTCGGCGAACTCGCCCGCGCGCATGCGGCGGAACAGGTCGAGGTTCTCTTCCACGCTGCGCTCGCGGTACGGCGAGTGGCGACCGCCGGCAGTCAGCGTGCCGCGGTACTCGCGCATCTCCTCGGCGTTGAGGTCATCCACGTACGCCACGCCGTCCTCGATCAGCTTCAGCGCGGAGCGGTAGAACACCTCGAAATAATCCGACGCATGGCGCAGCTCATGCCATTCGAAGCCGAGCCAGCGCACATCGTCCTTGATGCCTTCGACGAATTCCGGATCTTCCTTGCCCGGGTTGGTGTCGTCCAGGCGCAGGTTGCACCAGCCGTTGAACTCGGCGGCGATGCCGAAACCCAGGCAGATCGCCTTGGCGTGGCCGATGTGCAGGTAACCGTTCGGCTCCGGCGGAAAGCGCGTGTGCACCGCGTGATGCTTGCCCGCGGCCAGGTCGTCGCGCACGATCTGCCGGATGAAATCCTGATGCACGGTGGCCGTCGGGCCGGCGGGAGCGGCGGCGGGATTTTCAGTCGACATCGGGCAAAGCTCGCATGCGGTGGCGGGAACACCCAAGTTTACCCTGTCGCTGCCATCGCCCGCAGGACGCCCGGATCCGCCGGCTGGCTCAAGACATCCCTTGCCCCGCGCCGGCGCGAGGGTTAGCGTGCGACTCATGCATAGTGTTTATCGCGCCGAAAACCTGTTTGACGCCCATCTGGTCAAGGATGCGCTGGAGCATGCGGGCATCCCGGCGTTCATCGCCGGCGAATACCTCACCGGTGCGGTGGGCCAGCTG
>DAIMGD010000259.1:0-3451 GCA_036724165.1 Rhodanobacter sp. | reverse complement strand
TCACCTCGATCGCCGGGATGCCGCCGGCGACCAGCGCGCGCGCCATCGGCACCGCTTGCCGCGCATCGTCGATCACCACCACCGGGATCACCGGTGCCAGCCGCATCGTGGTTTCGACTTGTTGCTGCTTGAGTTCGATCGGGCTCATGGATTCACTCGTGGACGGAAGATTGTGGTGGTGCATGTGTGGGAGCGACTTCAGTCGCGATGCTGTGATGCCAGCCGATGCAAGGCAATCGCGACTGAAGTCGCTCCCACAGGTGCTACGCGGTTGTTCACAGCACACCGGCGCCAAGATCGGCGGTGGCCGCGGCCTGCCGGAACAGGCCGAACAGTTCGCGGCCCATGCCGCTGTGCTGGGCGGACAGGTCGGCGGTGTGCGGCAGGCGTGCGTCCAGTTCGTGCGCTTCCATCAGGACGTCCAGACGTCCATTCACCGCGTCGAGCCGGATCATGTCGCCGCTGCGGATCTTCGCGATGTTGCCGCCGGCGACCGCTTCGGGGGTGACATGGATCGCGGCCGGCACACGGCCGGACGCGCCGGACATGCGGCCGTCGGTGAGCAGCGCGATGCGGTGGCCGCGATCCTGCAGCAGCGCCAGCGTGGGGGTGAGCTTGTGCAGTTCGGGCATGCCGTTCGCGCGTGGGCCCTGGAAGCGCACCACCGCGACGAAGTCGCGATTGAGTTCGCCGCGCTTGAATGCGGCGGCCACTTCGTCCTGGTCGTCGAACACGATCGCCGGCGCCTCGATCAGCAGGCGGTCGTCCGGCACCGACGACACCTTGATCACCGCGCGGCCGAGGTTGCCGTCGAGCATGCGCAGGCCACCGTCGGCGCGGAACGGTTCGTCGACGCCCCGAAGCACGCCGCGGTTGCCGCTCTGCCTCGATACCGGCGCCCAGCGCAGCGCGCCGTCGTCGTCCAGTTGCGGAATCTGCGCATAGCCGTCCAGGCCGGTGCCGAAGATGGTGCTGACGTCGCCATGCAGCAGGCCGGCGCCGAGCAGCTGGTCGATCAGAAACGCCATGCCGCCGGCCTGGTGGAACTGGTTCACGTCGGCATAGCCGTTCGGATACACGCGCGCCAGCAGCGGGATCACGCCGGACAGCGCGTCGAAATCGTCCCAGCGCAGCTGGATGCCGGCAGCCTGCGCGATCGCCACCAGATGCAGCAGGTGGTTGGTGGAGCCGCCGGTGGCGTGCAGGCCGATCACGCCGTTGATGATCGCGCGCTCGTCGATGATGTGGCCGACCGGCAGGTAGTGCTCGCCCAGCGCGCTGAGCGCGTTGACCCGGCGCACCACCTCGGCGGTGAGCGCGTCGCGCAGCGGCGTGTCCGGCGCCTCGAAGCTGGCGCCGGGCAGGTGCAGTCCCATGATCTCCATCAGCATCTGGTTGGAGTTGGCGGTGCCGTAGAAGGTGCAGGTGCCGGCGGTGTGGTACGAAGCGGCCTCGACCTCCAGCAGCTCGGCCTTGCTCGCCTTGCCGTCGGCCCAGGCCTGGCGCACCTTCGATTTCTGTTCGTTCGGAATGCCGCTGGGCATCGGCCCGCTTGGGACAAATGCACCGGGCAGGTGACCGAAGCTCAAGGCGCCGATCAGCAGGCCCGGCACGATCTTGTCGCAGATGCCGAGGTACAGCGCGCCGTCGAACATGTCGTGTGACAACGACACCGCGGTGGCCATCGCGATCAGGTCGCGCGAGAACAGTGACAGCTGCATGCCGGGCTGGCCCTGAGTGACGCCGTCGCACATCGCCGGCACGCCGCCGGCGACCTGCGCGGTGAAGCCGGCGTCGCGGGCGATCTGGCGGATCAAGGACGGGTAGCGCTCGTATGGCTGATGCGCCGAGAGCATGTCGTTGTACGCGGTGACGATGGCGAGGTTGGCGCGGCGGCCGTTGCGCAGCGCGTCCTTGTCCGTGCTGCCGCAGGCGGCGAAGCCGTGCGCGAGGTTGCCGCAGGACAGATGTTCGCGCTGCGGGCCGTTGCGGTCGACCGCGTCGATGCGCCGGAGATAGGCCGCGCGCGTCTCGCGGCTGCGCTCGCGCAGGCGTTCAGTGACTTCGGCGACAACGGGGTGCAACGTGCTCATGACTCAGCTCCAGAAGTGAGTGGAGAGGAGCAAGAAACGAGTGGGAAGCGGGCGGGGCTGGTGCAGTTCACTCGTTTCTCACTCTCAAGGGCACCAGTAAACGGCCACCGGCACGCGCTGCTGGGTCAGCACCGCGCGCACCGGGTAGTTGCGTGCCGCATCGAGGCCAAGCCGCACGTCGGCCAGCAGGTCGCGTTTTCTTTCGCCGGTGACCAGCAGGTATAGCGAACGGGTTTCCAGCAAGGTCGGCAGGCTCAACGTGATGCGTGGCTCGCCGGCATCCGCTGCGCGCATCGGCAGCACGCGGGCGTGGCCGTCCAGATCCAGCGCCTCGGCCAGGTGATCGCCGCCGGGAAAGAACGAGGCGGTATGCCCGTCGTCGCCCATGCCCAGGACCACCGCGTCGAACGGCAGCGCCAACGCGTCGATCCGTGCGCTGGCCGCGGCAAGCCCTTCTTCAGGCGTGGCTGCGCCGGTGTACAGCGGCACGAATTGCGCGGCGCCGGCGGCATGCTGCAACAGCTGCGACTTCACCAGTTGCGCATTGGAGCGTGCATCGCTGTCCGGCACCCAGCGTTCGTCGACCAGGGTGACCTGCACGTTCGCCCAGTCGAGGGTTTCGCGGGAGAGCCGTGCGAAAAAATCCTTCGGCGTGCTGCCGCCGGAAACCGCGAGTACGGCACGGCCACGTTCGGCGAGTGCGCTGCGCAGTCGCGCGGCGATCCGTTCGGCCAGTGCCACGGCCTGCGCCTGGCAATCGGTGAAGCTATGCGTGGTGACGTTGAGTTCGGTAGTCATGGCTGATGGTGGCGTGCCGAGCGCTCAGTGGCTGCCGCTGCGCATCGCGTGGGCAACGGAGGCAAAGTCTGCCGAATGCATCGGCATGGTGGAGTGAAGCGGGTGGGTGGAGGCCGGGCTATTCACTGTCTTCGTTCCAGGTGCGACCGTCGCGCTCGATCAGCGCCACCGCGGCGCTCGGTCCCCAGCTGCCGGCCGCGTACGGTCGCGGCGCCTCGCCGCTGGCGGACCAGGCGGCGAGAATCGGCCCGGCCCAGCGCCATGCCGCCTCCACTTCATCGCGGCGCATGAACAGGGTGGGATTGCCGCGCACCACATCCAGCAGCAGGCGCTCGTACGCATCTGGCTGCTGCACGCCGAACGCTTCGGCAAAGCTCATGTCCAGCGGTACATGGCGCAGGCGCAGCCCGCCGGGACCGGGGTGCTTGATGGTCAGCCACAGCTTCACGCCTTCATCCGGCTGCAGCCGCAGCACCAGCCGGTTCTGCGCCAGCGGGCCGGCGGCGGGATCGAAGATCGAATGCGGCACCGGCTTGAACGCGACCACGATTTCCGACACC
>DAIMGD010000258.1:0-3458 GCA_036724165.1 Rhodanobacter sp. | reverse complement strand
CGCCATACAGAATTGCCACTACCGCACACGCCAGAACGATCCAGCCATACTGCTGCAGCATCGGAGCCTCCCCATGAGTTGTCAGTGGCCGTCCGGAACGGGCGGTCCCTTGGAGTATAGGCAGACGTGGCCGGGTAAACTGTTGTGCGGCGCAGCGATTGAACTTTCAGCCGCGATGAAATCAAAAGGGCCATGCACGAATGCATGGCCCTGCTCGCTCGAACTTGCGCCGGCAATAACCGGCGAACGTCAGTGCGTCGCTATGTCCAGGATGATGCCGGTGGTGATGGCGACCAGCAGGAAGTCGTTGTCCGATCGCACCCAGCGATAGCCACGCGGTGGCGGACGCAGGCGGTAATAGCCGTAGTTGCGCACCACATAGGTCGGGCCGTAATAGCGATGGCCGCGCTCCCAGCGTCCCGGCCGGTAGCCCGGGTGTCCGTAGTAATGCGGAGCTTCGCGATAGCCATAACCGCGGCGATTGTCGCCATGCCAGCGGTGGTCGTCGCGGCCACGATCGCCGCCGTGGTGATCGCGATCGTTGTGTCCACGGTCGTGCCCATGATCCTGTCCGCGAGCATGGTCATTGCCGTGATCCTGGGCGAATGCGAGGCTGCCGGTGCCGAGCAGTGCGACGGCAACAAGCAGGCGATTGATGATTTTCATGCAGGTCTCCTTCGCGAAGTCGTGGCGACTCCGTTGATGGCATCGTAGAAAGCTGCGGCTGAACGGAAGGAACGCAATGCCTTGCGTGTTTCAGCTTTCGCTCAGGCAGCCGGATGCGCCTGGCCTGAGCCGGGCTCCGGGTGGCGCGTCATCGCCCGAACCTGGGCAGGCGCGGCGTCACGCTCAGGTTTTTCAGCGCGACATAGCTGGGTAATCCGTTCCTGCCATAAGGCGGCGGTGCCTCGCCCTGGATCAGTGGCGCAAGGTAGCGGCGGGCGGCGGCCGTGATGCCGAAGCCATCGCGGCTGATGAAGCTTTTCGGCATCTTCTTTTCGCGGTTGGCGATCCTTGCCAGCGGTGCCGGCTCGATCTTCCAGCGATAGGGCGTGTCGCTGGTACGCACGACGACCGGCATTACCGCGTTCATGCCTTTCAGTGCGTAGTCGACGGCAGCCTTGCCCACCGCGTAACCCTGCTCGGCGTCGACTTTCGACGCCGCATGTCGCGCGGATCGTTGCAGGTAATCGGGTAGCGCCCAATGGTATTTGTAGCCGAGTTTTTCTTTCACCAGTGCAGCCAGCACCGGTGCCACGCCACCGAGCTGTGCGTGACCGAACGCATCGCGCGTGCCGGCCTCGGCGAGGAACTGGCCGGCCGTATTGCGCACGCCCTCGGAGGCGACCACGGTGCACCAGCCGACCCGCTGGACCGTGGCCTTCACTTTCGCCAGGAAGGCATTTTCGTCGAACGTGTTCTCCGGAAAGAGAATGATGTGCGGCGCGGCGTCCGCGCCTTCACCGGCGAGGCCGGCGGCGGCGGCGATCCAGCCGGCATGGCGGCCCATCACTTCGAGGATGAACACCTTGGTCGAGGTCTCGGCCATCGAGGCGACGTCGAGGCTGGCCTCGAGCGTGGAGATCGCGATGTATTTCGCGACCGAGCCGAAACCGGGGCAGCAGTCGGTCACGGCGAGGTCGTTGTCGACCGTCTTCGGCACGCCGATGCAGCGGATGTCGTAATCCATCGCCTTGCCCAGCTGCGAGATCTTCAGCGCGGTATCGGCCGAGTCGTTGCCGCCGTTGTAGAGGAACCAGCGGATGTCGTGGGCGCGGAACACGTCGATCAGCCGCGCATATTCGGCGCGATTGTCTTCCAGCGATTTCAGCTTGTAGCGGCATGAACCGAACGCGCCGCCGGGCGTGTGGCGCAGCGCGGTGATCGCCGCGGCCGATTCCTTCGAGGTGTCGATCAGCTCCTCGCGCAGCGCGCCAAGGATGCCGTTGCGCGCGGCGTAAACCTTGATGCCCTTGGCACGCGCAGTCTCGATCACGCCAGCGGCGGTGGCGTTGATCACGGCGGTGACGCCGCCGGACTGGGCATACAGCAGATTGCCGGTAACGACGGGTGGGCGGCGGCTCGGGCTCATGGGGATCCTCAATCAGGCAGGGGCTGAGTGCTGGTGGCCGGCAGCCAAATCATTTGGCAACAATCACTTGGCGCAAGCTGAGCGATGCCTGTGTTTGACGCCACCGGGTACAGCCGCTAATTTGACAGCCAATTATGGGAGTCTGGCGGGCTGCTGCAGTGTGCGGCAGCCAGTCAAACTTGTGGAGCATTATGCGACTCGTCTTACTTGGTGCGCCCGGCTCGGGCAAAGGCACGCAGGCTGCCCGGTTGAAGACGGAGTTTGGTGTGCCGCATATCTCGACCGGCGACATGCTGCGCGCCGCCGTTGCAGCAGGTACGCCGATGGGACTCAAGGCCAAGGCCGTGATGGATGCCGGCCAGCTGGTGTCCGACGACATCCTGCTCGGCATGCTGGAAGATCGGCTGACCCAGGCTGACGCGAAAACCGGCTTCATCCTCGATGGTTACCCGCGCAACCTGGCCCAGGCCGATGCGCTCGATCACCTGCTGACGAAGATCGGCCAGCCGCTGGATGCCGTGGTGAAGCTCAAGGTGCCCAATGAAGTGATCATCGGTCGCTGCGAGATCCGCTTCAAGGCCGAAGGTCGCGCGGATGACAACCCTGACACGGTGCGCAAGCGTCTGGCCATCTATGCCGAACAGACGACACCGGTAGCGGAGTTCTATGCCAAACGCGGCAAGCTGCAGGTAGTCGATGGCGTCGGTGAGCTGAGTGAAGTCACTGCACGGGTCAAGCGCGCGCTGCAGGATGAATCGGCGGCTGCCAGCGGTTGATGTCCCGGGTCGCCAGCGGGCGGCCTGCTTCCCGGGATGGCGCGCTGCCACCCAAGCACCGCGGTTCACGCAAACAGGTCCTTCATGCGTCTGCATATCCTCGGCATCTGCGGCACCTTCATGGGCGGCGTCGCCGCATTGGCACGGGAACTGGGATGGGAGGTCGACGGTTCCGACGCCAACGTCTATCCACCGATGAGCACCCAGCTGGAGGCGCTCGGCATCGACCTGATGCGTGGCTATGCGGCGGAACATCTGCAACCTGCGCCGGATCGCGACAGGCCTGACCTGGTCGTCGTGGGCAACGCGATGAGCCGCGGCAACCCGGCCATCGAATATATGCTGGATCAGCGCCTGCGCTACACCTCCGGCCCGCAATGGCTGGGCGAAACGCTGCTGGCCGATCGCGACGTGCTGGCAGTGGCCGGCACCCACGGCAAGACCACCACCACCAGCCTGCTGGCGCATTTGCTGGAAAGCGCCGGCCTCGCGCCGGGCTTTCTGGTCGGTGGCGTACCGGGCAATTTCGGCGTGTCGGCGCGGCTCGGGCAGGGCAAGCCGTTCGTGATCGAGGCGGACGAATACGACAC
>DAIMGD010000257.1:0-3462 GCA_036724165.1 Rhodanobacter sp. | reverse complement strand
GCGCGATCATCTCCGGCGGCAAGGGCACCGCCGCGGCGAAGTTCGCCGCGCTGGAAAAGGCCGGTGTCACCACGGTGAAATCGCCGGCCGATCTGGGCAAGACGCTCGCGCAGTTGATGAAAAAGTAAGTCGGCACCGAGTGGACTAAAATGCGAAGGCCGCGACATGTCGCGGCCTTCGTTATTTCTGGAGCATGCACACATGGCAAGGCTGCGTCTGGCGCTGGCCCAGTTCGATTTCGCGGTAGGTGCGGTGGCGGCGAATGCCGCCAAAGTGGGCGACCTGATTGCGCAGGCGCGCAGCGGCGGCGCCGAGCTGGTGGTGTTTCCCGAGCTGGCCCTGAGCGGTTATCCGCCGGAGGATCTGCTGCTGCGACCGAGCTTCCTCGCCGCCTGCGAGAGCGAACTCAATGCACTGGCCACGACGACCAATGGCATCGCTGCACTGGTCGGTCATCCACACAGCGAGGGCGAGGTATACAACGCGGCCAGTCTGCTGCTTGGCGGAGGCATCCAGGCGACTGCGCACAAGCAGGCGCTGCCGAACTACGGCGTGTTCGATGACAAGCGCTACTTCCGCCCCGGCCATGAAACGGTGACGGCGCTGATTGACGGTGTGATTGTCGGCCTGCTGATCTGCGAGGACGTCTGGCAACCCGAACCGGCAGCGCAGGCCGCCGCGGCCGGCGCCGAACTTCTGCTGGTGATCAACGCCTCGCCATGGGACGCCGCCAAGCAGGGCGAACGCGAAGCGGTCCTGGTCGCGCGCGCGCGCGAAACCGGCTGCGCGATCGCCTATCTCAACCTGGTCGGTGGCCAGGACGAGGTGGTCTACGATGGCGCCTCGCTGCTGGTGGACGGCGACGGCGTGATCTGCGCGCGTTCACCGGCTTTCGTCGATGCGCTGCTGTGGGCCGAGTTCGATCCGGCCACGCGCACCCTGCATGCCGAGGACTGGCCTGTCGCTGAAGACAGCTGCCTGGAGGCGACGCTGTATGCCGCCCTGGTGCGTGGCACCCGCGACTACATCGACAAGAACGGTTTCGGCGGCGTGCTGCTCGGCCTGTCCGGCGGCATCGACTCGGCGTTGACCCTGGCGCTGGCTGTTGATGCGCTGGGCGCCGAACGCGTCACCGCGGTGATGATGCCCACCCGTTATACCTCGCAGCTGTCGCTGAACGGTGCGCGTGCGCAGGTGGAAAAACTCGGCGTGGACTATCAGGTGATCTCGATCGAGGCGACCTGCCAGTCCTTCGTCGACGCACTGACGCCTGCGTTCGCCGGCAAGCCGGCCGACACCACCGAGGAAAACCTGCAGTCGCGCACCCGTGGTGTGATGCTGATGGCGCTCAGCAACAAGCACGGCCGGCTGCTGCTGGCGACCGGCAACAAGAGCGAGATGGCGGTCGGCTACGCCACCCTGTACGGCGACATGTGCGGTGCCTACGCGCCGCTGAAGGATGTCTACAAGACCGTGGTCTACAAGCTGTCGCGCTGGCGCAATGCGCAGGCGGCACGCACTGACGACGGCGACGTGATTCCCGCCGCCGTGATCGAACGCCCGCCTTCGGCCGAGCTGCGCGACAACCAGACCGATCAGGATTCGCTGCCGCCGTACGACGAGCTGGACGCGATCCTCAGCCGCTTCATCGAAGGCGAGCAGTCGCAGGCGGAGATTGCGGCGCAGGGCTTCCATGCCGACACCGTGCGCCGGGTGGTGCGGTTGGTGCTGCTCAATGAGTTCAAGCGCCGGCAGTCCGCGCCGGGCCCGCGCGTCACCACGCGCGCGTTCGGCCGCGAGCGGCGCTATCCGATCACTTCCGGTTGGCATTGAGCCTCGAAGCGAAGGGTCGCCACGATGTCGATGAAGCCGAACCCGCATGGCACGTTCGCACGGAGAGGGTTGGGGTGAGGATGCGAGGCTTGCGCAGCCCCACAAAAAAGCCGGCAATGAAGCCGGCCTTCGTTTCGCATCCGCGCGAGTACCCACCCCTCACCTCAATCCTCTCCCCCAAGTGAAATAAAAGCTGGGGAGAGGAGGCGGTCGCCAGAAGCTTTAATGATGACCAGAAAAAGGCACCATCTTGCGCAGGGTGGATGGCGGGTGCGGCCATTTCGGATCGGTCAGATACGGATGGTTCGGGTAGTTCTGCGCCAGCACCTGGCGGCTCTGGTCGGCCAGGCCCTTGTGATCCATGGCCAGGTAGCTGCGCGTGAGAATGGCCAGCGCATCGCCAGCCTGCGGCGACTGCTGGTAATGCTCGATCACGTACTGCGCGCGATTGGCCGAGGCGACATAGGCCTTGTTGTCCAGGTAGAACTCGGCCACGTTGATTTCGTACTGGGCCAGCACGTTGCGCAGATAGATCATGCGCTGGCGCGCATCGGCCGCGTAGGCACTGTCCGGGAAGCGGCGTGACAACTCGGAAAAATCATCGAAAGCCTGCAGGTTGAAGCCTTGGTCGCGGCGCGTCTCCACGCCATCACGCTTGACGTAGCGCTCGAGGATGCCGGTCGTGCGATCAAAATTGATCAGACCGCGCAGGTAATAGGCATAATCAACATGTTTGTTGGCCGGATAGGTTGTAATGAAGCGCTTGATGGTCGAGTAGGCCTCGTCCGGCTGGTTGTCCTTGTATTGCGCATAGGCCAGATCGAGCTGGGTCTGCTCGCTGTACGCGCCCGACGGGAAGCGTGCGATCAGGCGCTGATAGGTCTTGCTGGCGGCACTGAAGTCGCCGTTCTCCAGCGAGTTGTGACCCTTGGTGTAAAGCGCATCCACCGGCAGATTGTCATCCGTCGCGCGTTTGGGGCCGAACATCGAGCAGGCGCTCATCGACACGGCGAGTGCGAGCACGGCGAGCACTTTCAAAACAGGCAATTTGAACATCGGCAGCTTGATTACGCGCATGAGGAAAGAATTCAGATGTTTGATCGAAAAGGCATGATAGCCGAAACCGGCCGCAGCCCGCGGAGGCCGGCATGACCACCATCCGGCACGACGCGGCGGTACCCCTGGCCGCGGCAGGACGCAGGTTCGACCAGGCTTTGGCCGATATGTTCCCGGATTATTCGCGTTCGCGGCTCAGTGGCTGGATCAAATCCGGTGCGGTGACGCTGGATGGCGCGCCGGCAGCCCCGCGCCAGTTGCTGCGCGGCGGGGAACAGGTGCAGCTGCACGTCGAACTGGAAGCCGAGGTGACCAGCTCGCCGGAGGCGATCGCGCTGGCCATCGTCCACCAGGATGAACATCTGCTGGTGCTGAACAAGCCGGCCGGGCTGGTGGTGCATCCGGGCGCCGGGAATCCGGCCGGAACCCTGCTCAACGCCTTGCTGCATCACGATCCGAAGCTGGCCGAACTGCCGCGCGCCGGCATCGTGCACCGGCTGGACAAGGACACCTCTGGGCTGATGGTGGTGGCCAGGACGCTGCCGACGTATACCGCGCTGGTCGACCTGCTGT